>CALIBA010000260.1 GCA_938045435.1 uncultured Selenomonas sp. | reverse complement strand
CGAGCCGCAGCAGGTTCTCAAGATGAATCTCGTGCATGGGTGTCTCGCGCGGCACAAGGAGCAGCCGCCGCCCCTCCTTAAGCGTCACATCCGCCGCACGCGTGAGGAGATCGTCCGTCACGCCGTGGGCGATTGCCCCCGCCGTCTTCATCGAGCAGGGCAGGACGACCATCGCATCCATGCGGAACGAGCCGCTTGCAATCGCGGCACCCACATCCGTATTCGGATAAATGTGTGCTGCGCGCCTGGTAAGTTCATCCCGCGTCATGCCGCACTCGTGCGCCAATACACGAAATCCGCTCTCTGTCACAACGAGGTGCAACTCTGCGCCCATCTCTTGCAGTACGTCCATGAGACGAACAGCGTAGCAACTCCCGCTCGCTCCCGTGATACCGACAATCAGCCGCTTCATCGAAGGACAGTCACGCCGCCCATATAGGGAACCAAAGCTTCTGGCACGCGCACAGAGCCGTCCTCCTGCTGATTGTTCTCGAGGATTGCTGCAACCGTGCGGCCGACCGCAAGCCCCGAGCCGTTCAGCGTATGCAGGAACTCCGGCTTTGCTCCGCGTGCGGGACGATACTTGATATTGGCACGGCGTGCCTGATAGTCCGTGCAGTTCGAGCAGGAGGAAATCTCACGGTATTTATCCTGTGCCGGCATCCAGACTTCGATGTCATACGTCTTTGCAGACGTAAAGCTCATATCCCCTGTACAAAGCTGGACGACGCGGTACGGCAGTGCGAGGATGCGCAGTACATCCTCCGCTGCATCTACCATGCTTTCAAGCTCATCCCAGCTCGTCTCAGGCGCGACAAATTTAATCAGCTCGACCTTGTTAAACTGGTGCTGACGAATGAGTCCTCGGGTATCGCGTCCGGCGCTGCCTGCCTCCGCGCGAAAGCACGCCGTATAGGACGTGTAGTATTCAGGAAGCTGCTCCATGCTCAAAATTTCGTCGCGGTGGTAATTCGTCGTTGGCACCTCCGCTGTCGGCACGAGATAGTAGTCCAACCCCTCGAGTTTGAACATATCTTCGGCGAACTTCGGGAGCTGTCCCGTGCCCGTCATGCTGTCTTCGTTCACGATATAGGGAGCAAGCATTTCGGTGTAGCCATGCTTTTCAGCATGAAGATCCATCATAAAATTGATACAGGCGCGCTCTAAACGCGCGCCAAGCCCTCTGTAAAATGTAAAGCGTGCGCCCGTCACCTTTGCTGCGCGCTCCGCATCAAGGATGCCGAGCTCTTCCCCAATGTCCCAATGCGCCTTGGGCTGAAATGAAAATGTGCGCGGTGTCCCCACGCGGCGCACCTCCGGATTCTCTGTATCGTCTTTGCCGATGGGCACATCTGCCTTTGGCATATTCGGGATCTGGAGCAAGAGGTCACGTAGCTTATGTTCTACTGTGCGCAGTTCCTCATCGAGCGCTGCAATCCTATCACCGAGTGTTCGCATCTCGGCAACGACCTCATCCGCAGTTTCTCCCGCTTTTTTACGTGCGCCGATCTCTTTTGAAACGGCATTACGGCGCGCTTTCTTCTCCTCCACATCCTGAAGGATATGGCGCCGCTGCTCCTCCAGTGCCATAAAGGGACTGAGGTCCAATCCGTTGCAGCGATTTTTGAGCATTTCGCGCACCGCATCTAGGTTCTCACGCACAAATTTCATATCCAGCATCGACATCACTCCATCAGTTGTGTAGATTTTTATCTGTTATCATATCACATAATCCATACAAATTCATTAACACATATCACATTTTATGTAAACGATGCGAAAACACAAAGAGGAATACCCCCTCCTCGTCCGCGCTTTTTGGGTAGGATATTCCTCAATATATGCCGCTGTGTCATATGCGCACTTCAAAGTGTGGTTGTTCTTCGCTGCGCTTTTCCATCCGTTCGGATGGCGTGCCGGATTTTTGCGCAGCGGACAAAAGGGCGGGCTTCGCAGCATCCGTTTGCTCTGCCGATTCTTTGGCGCGTGCAGGCAGGGCATCCTTTTTCTGTGCATCCTCTCGTGATGGCAGCATCTCCCGCTGGGGAAGTTGTGCCCGTTTTGCAGTCTCCTCTCGTGCAGGCGGAGGAGATTTCGGCAGTGGGGGGGCAGGCTGTGCGGCCTCTGCCGCCATCAGTTTGGCGAGTGCTTCTCCTGCCGTCATTCCCGTATACTCTGTTAGGATCTCTTCCCCTGTATCGCGTGCCCGTCTCGCCTGCTGCGCCGCCTGCAAGAGATCTGCATGAGCATCTTCCTCCTTTGGTGCCTGCCCCATCGGCGCACCGTGTTTTTGCACAGGCTTTTCTTTGCCTATGGAAAGAATGCGGTCAGCTAGATGCTCCTCTTTTTCTTCCGCAGACAGAGGTGCATCGCCTTTCTTTTTCCAAAAGCGGCGGAAAAGCACCGTCCCCAAAACTGCTCCAACCGCAATCAAGCCAATCCAATAGAGCGTCTCTCCCGTTGCAGAGTAAGACTTGGGCGGCGGCACATCCCGCACCTCCCGCGTCTCCCCGGAAAGCGCAAGCTGCTGCTTTAAGAGCGCGTTTTCCTGTGCTGCATCAAGGCCTTTTGCAACATCTGCACCCGTCTGCCCCTCGATCTTTGTTCCGTGATCAACGCGTGCGCTTGCGGTGCTCACGCGGTCGCCCCCCTCCGCATCGGCGCGGGAAGCTTCGTTTGGACGTTCCTTTGTTGTTTTTTCCCTATGCTCCTTGGGGGCGCCTGTCGTCGTCTTAGAGCGTGCTCCGTCCCCATGTGCGACCGCATCGCGCGCCTGCTGCTCAGCCTGCTCCTCCCCTGTCATATGGCTTTCGTTCTGCTCGGCTGCACGCGCCGCATCTCCAATCGAAATTTGGGGCGGCGTCGGCGGTGTGGGTGGTGTCGGCGGTGTGATGGCGGCCATGGCAGCTCCTTTCTAAAGAAATCGTATCTATCTTATCATAACAGAAAAATGCTCAGGAAGAAATAGGAAAAAGTTGTGTGCTATGGTACGCCCCTCCAAAATGTCAGTATTATTTGTAGGCAAGTACAGTCAATCTGTCACGTTTCAGATCCTCATCGATCTCAATACGCAAAAAGCCCGCGCCCATGAGCATGGTCTTGAGCTCCTCGCCCGTATAGACAGACATTCCATCAACTATTTTCTGCCACTTCTCATGGCTGCCCGTCTTGCCGCTTGTCTCGTTCATAATCATGAACACCCCGCCGTGTTTCAGAACGCGATAAACCTCGGCGAAGCAGCGTGCAATCTCCGGCCAGAAGTACACTGTCTCAAACGCTGTCACAATCTCAAACAGATCATCATAAAAAGGTAGTTTCAGCACATTTCCCTGCATAATCGTGCACCGTCCCTCATCGATTGCCGCACAGTTCACTTCACATGCCTTTGCCAACGAAATGGACGAGTAATCCAGCCCTGTCACATGCCCATCAGGGAGCAGCTCCAAAAATTTCGCGAGATTCGCACCGCCTCCGCAGCCGCAGTCAAGCACGCGCTCATCCCCACGCAGGTCGAGATGCGAGAATCCCCATGCTGCAATCCCAACATGCCCGCGGTTCATCATTGCAACGACAAACTTTCCCATGATCCCCTGCGGCTTCCCACAATTACTAAAAAATCGCCGAAGCAGTCCCATGCCGCTCCTCCTTTCTGCAAGCGCCACAGCGCCGATACAAAAGTGTCCCGCGCAAAATGCACGAGACACTAAAACCAGCCTATCTAAATTTTACAACAGTGCTGCACGCAGTGCCTCTCCGCTCTGTGCCGAGAGGTAGGCGGGGGCAATATCGAGCACAGTCTTGCAGCCTGTCACGCCCTCTCCTGCCAGTCGATGCGCTGCGCGTGCATAGGCAGCGAGAACACACGCTGTGAACTCGGGGTTCGAATCAAGCTTTAGATTAAACTCGATGATATGCTTATGTCCATGATGCTCTCCCGTCGCACCGGAGCGGATGACAAATCCACCATGGGCAAGCCCTGCATGATCGCGAAGGAGTTCCTCCTCGCTGATGAAATGCACCGTCGTGTCGTAGTCCGAGAAGTAGTTCGGCATCGTCACGATCGCCTTCTCCACCGCCGCCCTATCCGCGCCCTCCTCGAGCACAACATAGCACTCGCGCGTATGCTTCTCCCGCGTGGTGAGCGCCGGATTTGTGCCGCTGCGTACGGCATCGAGCGCCGCAGGAACGGGCACTGTATACTGCTTGGCATCCCTAACGCCCGGAATGCGGCGAATCGCATCCGAGTGCCCCTGACTAACGCCGCGACCCCAGAATGTATAGTCTGCCCCATTCGTAAGAACCGCGTTCCCGTAGACCCGCGCGAGTGAGAACATCCCCGGATCCCAGCCGACTGAAATCACGCCGACATGTCCTGACGCCTTTGCCGCCGCATCGACCGCCGCGAAATGTGCAGGGATCTTTGCATGTGTATCAAAGCTGTCCACCACGTTAAATAGTTTCGCAAACGCAGGGGTCTGTTCCGGCAGATCCGTCGCACTGCCGCCGCAGAGGATGAGCACGTCCACCTTGTCCTTCCACTGGGCCGCCTCATCCACAGAGATGACGGGCACATGCATCCGCACCTTTACAGAAGCAGGTGCGCGCCGCGTAAAGACCACCACCAGCTCAAGATCCTCATTGGCTTCGACGGCGTACTCCACGCCGCGCCCAAGATTACCATAGCCAAGAATACCAATGCGTGTCATACAAACTCCTTCCACCGGCGCACTGCGCCAACGTAAATCTTTCGGCAAAGCTGCCGAACATTTCAGTAATGAGGGTGTGCTTTTACATAATCGACTGGCCGCGACCAGTCCACCTGCACGCCCGTTTCATTCCAGAGGCGTGTGAGCGCAAGCTCAAAGCTCTCTGTATTCGCAAGTGGCGTAATCGTTTCCTTTGTGAAGTCCATCAACGTCTCATGCGGTACCTCTACCTCATGTTCCCTGGCAAGAAACGCCTCAACAGCCATACGCCCCTTTTCATCTGCGAGGTTCACATCTGCCGTTCCCAATCCGGCATGGTAGTCAATCCAGCCCAAAACATCACCATAACTAATGGCAACACTATATATATCACTCACATATATCACCTCTTATGTTACAAGAGTACTGCCCGTCCTGCACGGGTGTTCCCTATTATAGAACGATTCAACAACGTACGCAACTGTCTGTAAAAAATATTCCTGTATACAAAACAGCTCATTATTAAGTGATGCGGCAATTACTGAAAGAATACATGTTTTATTCATAATAAACAATGTATTTCATATCTCCTCAAAAAAGTGCTCCTGTGCTATACTAAAATCAATCAAGGATGTGCATGAAAGGAGTTTACACTATGGAGTTCAATAGCGATATTGCCGTCGGTATGCAAAACGAGGTGCATGGGAGCGTTACGGCAGAGAACACCGCCAAAACCGTTGGCAGCGGCACACTCGCAGTCTTTGCTACGCCCGCAATGGCAGCCCTGATGGAACGCGCAGCAGCAGAGCTGTGCCAACGCACATGCCCCCCTGGTTGGACAACGGTCGGTACATCACTCTCCATAAAGCACCGCGCGGCAACCCCTGTTGGATGCGCCGTCCGCTCTGTTGCAGAGGTAACGGCGGTCGATGGGAGAAATATTACACTAAAGATTACAGCATATGACGAACATGAGGAGATCGGTGCTGGAATCCATGAACGGGTTGCCGTTATGTCAGAAAGATTCATGTCAAAGGCAGAGGGGAAACGTTAACTTAGACACGTTTTCCATACCAAAGGCGGAGCAAGAACGCCATGGGGCGCTTCTGGCACCAAACCTCCCACAGCCAAAAGAGACGCACACAAAAATGTGTGCGTCTCTTTTGGCTGTGGACCCTCAAATGGTACCCCCGTAGATCTCCCGAAGCTCATCTGTATAGCCGCCCTCTTGCCTGTGGACAATCAGCGGCGGCATATGCCGCATACCGGTGAGTGCGCCCCCCTTCACCGCCTCAAGAAGAATAAGGTTCGGCGCCTTGTCTGCACTCGGCTGAACAAACCGCAGGCGCTTAATTGCGAGGTTATGCTGATAAAGGGCAAGCACAATCTCACCAAGACGCTCCGGTAAATGCACCATTGCAAGCCGCCCGCCATGATGCAGTGCATACTGCGCAGCCTGCACGGTATCTGCAAGCGTCGCCGTAAGCTCGTGCCGTGCAGCGGCCCGCCCCCCACCCCTGCTCACCGCCCCGCTATGCACGGGACGATAGGGGGGATTCGCAAAAACCACATCAAAAACCCCAGATGCAAAAAGTGCGGGAGGATCGCGATAATCTCCCTCCCGCACGGTGATTTTCTCTGCCAGTCCATTCATCATGACATTGCGCACGGCGAGTTCCGCCTGTATTGGATCCAGCTCAACTGCTGTAATTTTTGCCGCTCCATCTGCGATAAGAAGAGGGATGACCCCTGTGCCCGTGCCAAGGTCAAGGACCCTTTCATCCCCATGCAGCTTCGGAAAATGCGCGAGCAGCACGGCATCCATAGAAAAGCAAAAACCATCTGTCCGCTGCATGATCCTACGTCCGCTGCATGCAAGATCATCTAGGCGCTCTCCTGGACGCAGTGCCATATCCTTACTCACTCGGCATATGCTCTGTTCGAGGCGCACGCACTGTGCGGTGCTGCCCTCGTGAGCGTTTTGCTTCACGGGAGGAGCGCCGTCCCGCCCCTTCGCCTGTACGCTTTCGGTCTGATGACGGGCGCTCACCGCGCTCATTTCGTTCCCGACGGCTCCGCGGTGCCGCCTCCTGCACATAGTGCTCGTGCTCTGCATGAGGCTCTCGCGGCTCCCACGTATGCGAGGACGGAGTACTCCCTCCTGCCCCATTCTCCTCTCCCTCAGTGCGTCCAACATCCTCCCATGAAGACACCACCGTCTTCCCATCATCCATGAGGATGGTCGCTGTACGCCGCTGTTCATGCACGGCAACAACACGCCCCTCGCCTTCCTCAGCGAGAACACGATCCCCCTGCACGGGAATATACTCCTCTTTCTGCTGCTTCATACAGCCGCCGCATCCATAGCCGCTGCTCTCATATTTGAGGCAGCACATGAGACGTCCGCAGATGCCCGAGATCTTCGTGGGGTTGAGAGATAAATTCTGTTCCTTCGCCATGCGAATGGAAACGGGAACGAAATCTCCGAGGAATGTCGAGCAACACAGCGGGCGGCCGCAGCATCCCATCCCTCCCATCATCTTTGCCTCATCGCGCACACCGATCTGACGCAGTTCAATCCGTGTACGGAATACGCTCGCAAGCTCGCGCACGAGCTGACGAAAATCCACACGTCCATCTGCCGTAAAGTAAAAGAGCATTTTGGAAAGATCAAAGGTGAGTTCCACATCGACGAGCTTCATCTTAAGCCCGATCTCCTTAATTTTTTGCTCACAGACCACGCGCGCCTCGCGTTCTTTTTCATGGTTTTCCTCAATGCGTTCCAAATCAGATGGATCTGCAACACGATGCACACTGCGAAGATTCACCGGCACGGACGCATCCGGAACATCATGCGGTGCAGTAACGACACGTCCACACTCCATGCCGCGCACAGTCTCAACAATGACATAGTCTCCCTCTTGGATCACGTGCTGCCCTTGCCCGAATGAATAGATCTTGCCCGCTGGCTTAAAGCGGACACCAACAATCGTTTGCAAAACTTCCTCCTAAATGTATTTACGAAACAATTCATCCGAATTGTTTTCTTGCTCGTATAAAAAAAGCCTCCGCCTGCAAGGCAGGATTTACATTTGCACGCAGACGGCGGAGCCATATGCGGGTCTCCCGCAAAAGATAAAAAAGCCGTTGGCGCGATATATACGGCATAAGAGCCATGAGCGCCGCACGGCGGTCGATATGAAACAACTCCTTCGCTGTTCCACTTTCCAGCAGCATCAGCAAATCACGCAGTCCCATCTGAAAAAATCCAATCCACTCCACGCGCTCCTCAGCGCGCAGTGCACCTATTTTCTCAGCATACATCCAAATATCCTCCATGCGCATTGTTGGAAGAGCCGCGAGGAACGTGAATGCATCATCTCTCTGCGAAAGCCCTCTCTCTGCGAGGGAGAGGGCTGCGGCAAAGCTGCCGCCGGAGAGCGCTGCTGTCACATCCGCCTCCTGCACGAAGGAGCGCGCACGCAGCATTTCTGCGATCTCTGCCGGATGCAGTGCACCGAATGCGATGCGCACCATGCGGGAGTGAATGGTCGGCAAGAGCGCATCATAGGCACTCGTCAAAAGGATAAAGAGGACATGTTCTGCCGGTTCTTCAAGGGTCTTGAGCAGCCGGTTCGCCGCCGTCTCATTCATACATTCAGCGGCATCAATGAGGAGAATCCGCCGCTTTGCCGCTGCGGGGCGACGGGAGGCCTCCACCAGAATCTCACGTACCTGCTCGGTACGAATCATCGGGGCGGCTTTGCCGCGCGCTTCCGGTGCAGTCTCAAAAAAGTCCGGATGCGCACCTGCTGCCATCATATGACAGGATGCACATACACCGCACGGAGCATCCCCTCCTGCCACACAGAGCAGTGTCCGTGCAAACACACGCGCTGTACGCTTCTTTCCTATACCGTCGGGGCCTGTGAACAAGAGCGCGTGCGGCACGCGTCCCAAGAGGCAGAGACGGCGCAGCCGCCGTATGATTTCCGCATGTCCGCAAATATCTGTCCAGACACGCGGAAAGCGCTCCTGCGGCACTTGTATGTCAGAGGCCTGCACCTGCTTTTCCCGCCATCACATATAGAGGTCAACCAGCATGCCTCGAATCGCATCGTGACTTGCGATAATATCCAGTTGATCTGCCTGCCCGAGACGGATCTTCTCTGCCATCTCTTCAAGCTTCTTGTCGATCTTGCGCACGGATGTATAAACCTTCTGGCGTCCGAGGCGATCCCATCCCGCCTGTGTGTGCAGCTCGTACATGCCCCCAACGGCTTCACCGATAAAGCTCTGAATGAGTGCGCGATAGGAGCGTAGCTCCTCGTAGGTCGGTGACTTCGACAGTCGCGCCCCCTGCTCATCAATCTGCTCTAGGAGGCGGTCCATCGCCTCGCGGGACATGGATGATTCCTGATCGGCAAGCTCCATACTAAAGTCTGCAGACGCACCGCGCACCCCCTGGTCATTGTCAGTACGCGTCATTGTCAGCGCCGCATTCCTCGAAAAACTGCCCTCTATCTTCATCGCCATTGCGTTCACCAAACCCCTTTACATGCTACAATATACCCATTTTCTTTTTATATTATATCCGGAACAGCGCATAAAGTCAAAGCAATCAGCAGAGATAAAATTGACTTTAGTGCGGGACTTTGTTATTCTTATCCATGGCGAATGAGAATACCATCGGAAAGGAACGCACCATGCTCATTGAGGGTGAAAAATTAACCGAGCTCTTGACACACGGCACATCGGTTCATATCATCGAGGAGAACCTCAGTCTCGATTACTACGGCACCATAAAATGTATCGAACCCATCCAAGAGGATGAAACGATCTCCGGCGCCCTCGCCATTCGGCTCGACATCCCCACGGACAAATTCATCAACGCGCCTCCCGTGGGGCTCGTGTTCCAGTGCAGCCTGACCGGCGCAGGCTGTGTCTACCGCTTTGCCCTTCCCTATCGTTCCAGCTCCGCACTGCCGGATACCATATGGTACTTCGAGGTACCTGAACAGGCAGAGCGCATTCAGCTGCGCAACTTTGTGCGGGTCCCCGTCCCCATTGATATAACAATCAAACTATTCGGTGTGCATGGCAGCCGGAAAAGCCGCCACAAAGTTCATCTCATCGACATCAGCGGCGGAGGACTGTGCTTCGTGCATGACGAATTTTTGCCCCAGGGAACCCTGCTCGAAGTACAGGTGCCTGATCTGCCGCGCATCGGAACACTTGAGACAAAGGGACATATTCGCCGCGTAACCCCCATCGAAACGATGCGCGGCATGACCTATCATATTGGCGTAGCCTTCAGTGACGATCTGACCGTCCGTGCACAGGAACGCCTCGTACAGAGCATTTATCAGCTTCAGCAGAGTTACCTCAGCCGCGGACTGAAGATCCCCCAAATCGATCATACAAAAAAACGCTTAAGATAGGCCAAATAATCCTGCCTAAAAATTACACAAGACACATAAAATGGGACTGCAATCGCAGTCCCATTTTATGTGTCTTGTGCTAACGATTTTATGCCCAACGCAGTTTCATCAGATCGGGGTAGATCTCCTCGATGACCTGCAGACCAACGCCGACCATCGCCATAAAATTCTTTGCCTGGAATACCCCCTCATGCAAATCCAGGGGCAGATCAATATCAATCACCACATCCTGCTCATCGTCAATGACAAGCTTCACATAGCGATACTGTCCATTCCAGTCGTTGATCTTCTCCAAAAACGCATTGCGGTTTGAATTTTCTTCCAGACGTACGATGCCAAAATATTTGATTTTGATAAAATCATTTGTATCTCCGTGCTCAGAAACGACAATCGCAAGGCTCACGACGCTGCCGTTATCCAGCTGCTGACGCATGCGGATGATGCGTTCTTCGCCATCCTCCGAGGTGTCCTCTCCGTAAGTCATCTCCTGTTTGTCGAGTTCCGTCTTAATCGCTTCATAGGCGCTGTTCTTGAGGCCGTCCTCGCTGCCGCTGAATCCATCAAAAAGTCCCATCTAACTTCGTTCCTCCATCTGCTTGCTTAGTTTTCTTTATTGTCTTCACCGGGGCGGGGGCTGTGTCCTCTGGTGCAAAGCTCCATCAGTTCATCGAAAACACCCTCGACAATATTCATACCGACCGCCACCATCGCCATCACATTCTTGGGCTGAAACTTTCCCTTGTGGAGATCCAGCGGGAAATCAATATCGAGCACAACATCCTGATCCCTGTCCAAGAAGAATTTTGCATAGCGATACTGATCGTTCCATTCGTTGATCTTTGAGAGCACCGCTGACCGATCCCCATCACTGTCGAGATAGGCAATATCATAGAGCTTGATCTTCAGCGTACCATCATCCATATCATACATCTGGATGTCAATGACGACAGATACTGTCTCATCATTGTCGAGTTCATTCCGCATGTAAAAGAAAAACTCTTTGCTCCCGTCCTCCTCTGTTTCCTCGCGCTCCTCATAGTTCAGTTCATATTCATCCAACTGTGCTTTGAGCGCCGCACGAAAATCCGTATGTTCTGCCGCATCTTCCTTAAATCCATCGAAAAGTCCCATATCTGCCTCCAAATCCATACTGTACCATCCAATGGGACGGCAACAGCCTAGCCATGCACGCAAATCAAAGTACCCTAGGGAACGATATGCCCGATCTGCGTCAAGGTATCAAGCGCTGCAAGGCCGGCGGCATTCAAAAATGTCAGATCTGATACGACGACCTGCCGGATGCTGCGCTTCACGCCACCTTCATAATAACTGCTAATCGCATGAATGACAAGGGGGGTACCCATATTATCCTGTCCCAAATAGAGCATCACGTGCCCGGGGCGAAAGAGCAGTGCCCCAGGCAGCGCCGCTGTTACGCGTGCACGGCGCTGCGCCGTATCAAGCCCAGTCAGGGGAAGCAGTGTACAGGCACGTTCCTGTGCGTCAGCATCCCGCGGCAGCTCCACCCCCATCGCCCGATAGATGTTCTGGACATAGGACGAACAGTCCATTCCCTCGTTCTGCCCGCCCCATCCATACTCTGTGTAAAGCGGCGTAAAAGCAAGGCGCATGAGATTGTTTGCGGTCAGCGGCAGCCGCCCCGGTACGAGCGACCCATCCTCATGTATGCGCATCTCGTGTACACTGCAATTCCCCGCCGCATCCCGTGCCGGAAGCGACAAAAGAAGCGTGCCGTCCTCCTGCCGCCGCCCTGGGATCTTTGCGCCAAGCTGATAGATAAGCATACGGCTGCCGTCTAGAATCGGCAGCCGTGATGCCGTTACCGTAAAGAAATCCCGTGGATCTGCAAAGATGCGCCACGTCGCCTCATCGGCATCGGCAAGACTTTGCCGATCAACCCAACCGTCGTAATCACGTGACGCAATAAAGGCAAAGGCACCATCTGTTGTCTCGTGCAGTACGAGAACGGCTTCACCAGGGTCGAGAACCGTCCCCTGCAATTGGTCATAATTCACGTCACCAACAGAAGAATACCACCCGGCGCGGGACGGAAGAAGCCGCACACTTGTACGGTTAAGAGCCACTGCATGGCGCACCGTCACCGTCTCCGGAATGGCATCAATGGCACGATTTTCGCGCACATATGCCCATGTCTGTTCTGTGAGCGGCAGCTCCGCATCATAAAGATGCGGCCGCTCCGGCGCGCTAAGATCCTGTGCTGCTGCCTCAATGCGTACGCGCACCTCCGCACCTGAAAGCAGCGGTGGAGCCCCTGCAATGTCATGCAGTGATGGCTCACGCAGACGCAGCGTCCTGTTCAGCTCTGCAATCTCTGTCTCACTGAGAAGCACTGCATCTCCCTCCGGCCGCATCCAGAACGCAGCCGTTGCCGCCGCACTGCGCACAGGCATCTGTGCATCCGCAGGGGAAGCGGCCCCGACTGAAAGGAACAGCGCCGCCACCACACACAAGATTTTCTTTTGTACGCTCATGCGCTTTGCTGATCCTTATATTTCTGCTTTTTCTCTTTTTTCTCCTTTTTCTTCTTTTGCTTTTGTTCAAGCTGTATCTGTGCCTTCTGTGCGGCGCTGAGCGCAGCACGGTCACGCTCGCTCAGAATACCGCGTGAACGGTGGATCAGCTCCTCCTGATGCGCCTGTGCATAATTGATAATCGCATCATAGAACTTTTTCTCCACATCATGCTCTGACAGCGTCCTGAGATCGATCTGCTTGGTATTCTCCTCGCGCGAGAGCGTCCCCCACATACTGTCGAGATCCTCATGGGCAGTAACGTTGACCCTGCCTGTATGCAGGTCAATCATGAGATACTCCGCAGACCCCTCCAGATCGTTATACCCATCCATCGGAAGCATCCGCCAACGGCGCTTTGACACAACATCCTGAATCTGGATATTGTCATAGATGCGCAGCGTCGGCACAATCAGTTTCGTAAGGTCGATATAGCCATGCGCATCTGAGGCATACTGCATCTGCTCCTTGTTGAAATAATAGCTCTGCCGCGCCGTAGACTGCACCCACTCATAAATATGCTTGGGGATCTCCTCCGCTGCCGCAGGACGCATTCCCATCAGCAATACGGTACATGCGGCGAGCGCCGCCCCCCATCGTTTCTGCACACAAATCGCTCCCATCCAAAATCTATTTTATCGATGCTCCTTATGGTATGCGCAAAAACTGAATTTTTACTGAACATGAACACCGTTCACATGGTTTACTCATCCACATTGTTATCAAGACTATCCAGCTCGTACGGTGTGCCCTGATAGACGTAGTAATTCAGCCAGTTCGCAAAGAGTAAATGCGCCACGCTGCGCCAATGCACAACCGGCATCTGGCGCGGATCATCATTCGGATAATAATTGATGGGAATGTCAGGATTCATCCCGGCAGCAAAATCGCGGTCATACTCCGCCTTAAGCGTGAGGGGGTCATACTCTGCGTGCCCTGTAATAAAAAACTGGCGTCGCCTCAGATTGGCGATAATATAGACCCCTGCCGCCCCCTCGGAGAGAACAGTCAGCTCCGGCACGCGTTCAATATCAGCGCGCCGCGTCTCCGTATGCCGCGAATGCGGAACATAGAACACATCATCAAACCCGCGCAGGAGGCTCTCATGCTGCACGCAGAGGCGGTGCTCGTAGACCCCGAAGATCTTTTTGTCCAGCCAGTATTTTGGAATGCCATAATGATAGTAAAGCCCTGCCTGCGCCCCCCAACAGATATGGAACGTAGAGTAGGCGTGCTTCTTGCTCCACTGCATGATTTCGGCAAGCTCATCCCAATAGGCGACACGCTCAAAGGCAAGATGCTCAATGGGCGCCCCCGTAATGATGAAGCCGTCATATTTCTTGTGACGCACCTCCGCAAAGGTACCATAAAACTCCGTGAGATAGTCACGTGTTGTATGCGCCGGAATATAGGACTCCGTATAGATAAAGTCCACCTCAACCTGCAGCGCCGTATTACCAAGGAGCCGCAGCAGCTGCGTCTCCGTCACATCCTTGATCGGCATCAGATTCAGAATGAGGATCTGCAGCGGACGGATGTCCTGACTGTACGCCCGCGCAGCGTTCATGACGAAGATATTCTCTCCCTCAAGCACATTGGTGGCGGGCAAATGATTTGGTATCTTAATCGGCATTACGCTCTCGATCCTCTTTCTGGTTCTTCCTCCGGCGCATTGCTACTCGACTTGGTAGCGGTTCACCCATGTACTGTACCCCTTGGCAAAGGCGCGCAGACGCACGAGCCCTCTCTCCTCCGGTGTGCCGCGGCCAATCATGCGATAGGCTCCCTCGTCCCCATCGTCAAACGTCTGCCAGCCGGATTTCGGTGACCAGTAGCGCCCTGTGATGAGGCGCTGCGTTCCCTGCGGCAGATTCACTGCACGTTTATCGAATTTGATTTCAATGACATCGCCGCTCGCATCACGCACCTCAGTCCACGCCCAAAAAATAAGATTGTCCCGCATCCGGCGCATCGTCGATGTATCGGCAGACACCTGCGTCTTGATGCCGACAGAACTCTCATCCGACCAGAGTATGATCCAACGATCATCGGCGCGCAGGCGGTTCAGCTCCCCCTGTCGGAACTCAATATCGACAATCGCAGCGTAGAACTCCTCATCAAACTGCTGAGAGTTCATCTCCTTTTCCTTGCCCTTTCCCTTCGACCAGAGCACATGCCCTGCGGCATCGTAAAACGTCTCGCTCAGATATTGGAGCGTACGGTTCTGCGGCGAAACGCGCACATGCGCGATGGCATAGGAAAGCTGTGCGGGGTCTTGGATGACATGCTCGATTTTGTAATTCCGTATCGTCTCCTGTGCCCCGGCGTAGCTGAACGTGGTTTTAATGTCGGCCTCCATCTCCGTTGCAGCCGATTTCCCCTTGCCTGGTGCCGCCAAACGATATGTCACGCGCACAGAGGAAGGAGAGAAGAACTTTGAATATTTGTCATTTGAACTCAGCCATGTCCATGTCCCATCTTCTGCCGCAAATGTTGCGGGGGAGAGCAGCAGGACAAACACCAGTGCGGCAAAGAGTGCCGCCCCATATCTTTCCCTCATTTCATAACACCCCTCTTCATACCCTACATCAATACTCTCTATAAAAGCGGCACAAGCGTCCGCCCACGCCGCCCCGTAAAGCGAATTTGCTCCTGGTATCCAAAAGATCCGGCATATGCTGCCGCCTCCTCATGATAGCGCCCGCAGTCCTCCGGCGTATGTGCATCCGAAGTGATGATGACGGGCAGCCCATGCGCATACGCTGCACGCATGAAGTCCGGATACGGTGAGAACTCCTCCACAGGATAACGGTAATATGTGCCCGTATTGAGATCCACAATCATGTTCGCCCGTTCCATCGCGTGCGCCACGCGTTCCAGATACGGCACTGCATCGAACGATGGGAAATAGCGGTAAAGGCGAATATTGAACGGATGACCGAGCGCATCATAAAGCCCCGCATACGCGAGCTTTTCCGCTTCCTCCGTGTACCATTCATAAATATCCCTAAGGCTCTGACGCTCCCACTCATCCTTGATGGCAGCAGTATCATATGCCCACCCATGCAGAAAGTGCACAGATCCGATCACATAGTCAAATGGATAGGCGCGCAAAATCTTCTTGACCGCCTCTTGATTCTGAAAATTGCAGACTTCAATTCCCGCGTACACCTTATGCTTTTTTCTCAGTTGTTCGATGAAGGAAAAATATTCATCGAGCGTATACTTAAACTTATTATTCTTTAGCCATTTCCGCTGAAATGCTCCAACAAAACTATCATCGAGAATTAAATCATCATAGTAAAGCTGCTCAAACTCTGGGAACGTATGTGCATGTTCCGAAAACCCGATCTCATCTATGCCGCATTCCGCCGCAGTACGAAAGAACCCCTCCGCATAATCCGCGTCGTATGATCCATACTCTAGGTGCATATGATAATCAAAACGCATCGCCACACCTCAATCAAATGCGCCTGCAAGGATCTGCTCACAGATCTGCATCACGCCGTGTGCCCGATTGCTCGGTGCCATATAACGCGCACGCGCCTTTACCTCCGGCAGTGCGTTCTCCATTGCAAAGCTGTACATGACGGCATCCATCAGCTCAAGATCATTCTGATAATCACCGAACGCCACGCACTCCTCGGGCGCGATCCCCAGCCGTTCCTGTACCTTCGCCGCAGCAATGCCTTTGTTTACCCCTTGACTATAGAGATCAACCCACTCCGTACTAGAGAGTGTGACCTGTAAGCGATCCGCATACTGCTGCATAAAGGGGAGAATCGAGTGCTCTGCATTGCCGGAAAAATCACAAAACGACATCTTAATCGGCACATCATCCACGGCGGCAAAATCCTCCACAACTGTCGTATGCGTGACATATTTGGCAAGCTCTGCACGAAACTCCGGCGCATCGTCATCCGCATGGAAATAACCACGCTTCTTCCCGCAGAGCACAGAGCGCACGCCCGCGAGATTTTCTCCCGTCCGCATCACATCGAGCGCAAGCGGTTCCTCCACCGCACACGAAAAAATCTCCGCACCGCGCTCCATCACAAGCGTACCATTCTCCGCAAGAAAGATCATCTCCTCCTGCCACGGTGCAAATGTATGAAGAAGCGACGCATATTGGCGCCCCGAGGCGGGGGCAAAGAGAATCCCGCGCTCCCGCAGCCGAAGATATACATCGCTGAACGTCTCGTACATCGTCCCGAATCCCGCGGGCAGCGCCCCGTTTTCATCCAGCAGCGTCCCATCCATATCCGAAAAGATCAGTCGAATCATCCCATCATCCCCTCTCCCTCATAATATTGAGGACATTATAACAGAGAATGATTTCCCACGCAATGAAAAGGCATACGATAAAAAAGCGCAAAATGCGGAGCCATATGATATAATTTTTATCGTATCATAGAGGCCTGTGTGAAATGAACAGGAAGGAGTCGGCCATGCTGCTTACAGAACGAATCAATACTCATTTGCGGGAACTTAGTGATACGGACATGTGCATCTGGCGTTACATCGAGAGCCATCGCACGACAGCGAGCCGCTGCTCCATTCACGAGCTTGCACGCATGTGCGCCGTCTCAAGTGCCTCCATTGTACGTTTTGCACAAAAGCTTGGCTTTGATGGGTTCGGCGAGATGAAGGCGGTACTCAAGATGGAGGCCGCGCATCCGGCAGCGCCGCAGTCCGATGTGCGCAGCGCACTCAGCGGTTTTTATGACCAGACATGGCGTGAGCTGATGGGCCGCAACTATACGCGCGCGAGCCGTCTCATCCATGAGGCGCACCGCATCTTTGCATATGCCTCCGGCTATGTGCAGACGAATGTCATGCAGGAGATGAAACGTCTCTTTGTCTACGACAATATCTTCATCTATGAGATTGCGGGACGCGAGTAGTTCTACTCTGTCTATCAGTCGGCAGGGGCGGACGATCTCTTTATCTTCATCTCACTCTCGAGAGAATCCGAGCGCGTGGTGGAGTTCTCAGAGCAGCTTAGTCTAAAGGGCGTCCCCATCCTCTCCATCACGGAGATGCGGCACAACAGGCTCGCCTGCTGCTCGACAGAGAACCTCTACGTCATGCCGGCAGAGTTCGCGCTGCCCGAGAACAACGCGCGTCTGCATTTTAAATCTATGCTCGCCTACTTTCTTTTGCTCGAGATCTGGTATGTGAACTATCGGCTGTATGTACAGGAACGCGACAAATAACGTTCTGTCTGCGGCAATATGTCACCGATACTCCTTCCACCATGCTGCGCACGGCTCCCCTCCCCCGCCGAAACGGAGGCAGGAGCACTTTGATCGGTTGGACACGTCTCCTCATCCGGCATTCTCGTGAAACAAATTTCATCCTGTGTACTTTGATATAGGTTCCGTACATCCCTCCCGAAA
>CALIBA010000259.1 GCA_938045435.1 uncultured Selenomonas sp. | reverse complement strand
CACTATCTTAAAAATATACAAGAACTTAATAGATAATGATATACGAGAAAGAATTTCTAAACTTTACAATGTTAATGACATTAATAAATTCATTAACTTTATGGAGACTATCGTTTTAATTAGAAATACTTGTGCTCATTCGGGAGTCCTATTTGACTTCAAAACTCCTAAGGGTATAGCTGCTATACCAGCTATCACTTTTGAAAATAGAGATAGACATTCATTAGCTTCTTGTATAAAAGTCATTTCATATATGTTAGAGCAAATTTCTGATAATAGAAAAAACGATATGATTAAAGCTATAGAAGATACTCTTTACAAATATAAAGAAAACCAAGTTATTAATAATGTTATACAAAATAAAATGAAAATATTCATTTAATTTTTTGGTAAGAATAAAAAAAATTGTAATTTTGCACTGAAAAACATAGTGCCCCGCCTGTCATAGCACAGTGCCCTGCACTCAAAAATAATATTAATAATGCTCAGGTTATCCCTGAGCATTTACTTTTTTATAACTGAGCCCACTTTAAAAAGGGGCATATTTTGAATCCAGTCTGACCAGTGTGGTCATTCTGAGTGAAACATAGCAATCGGCTTCGCAGGTGAATACCTTTCGAGAAATTGCCATGAAAGAGCCGAAAGCTTCTCTGATAGGCCCGAAAAGGGCAAATATCGATCTTTGAAATGTTGAAATCTGGAATATTACCATCCTTCGGAGGTTCATCCACATACATCTGCAATATGCATGCATACGATGTTTGAGCAAGCCCCTGTATCGGGTCTTGCCATTACGTGTATGAAAACTGTATTGGAACATGGCGGCTTCTACGTTATTCCGTTTATGCTGTTCCTCCAAAGGAAGGCTTTCTATCTGCTTCCTTAGCTGATAGGCTTTAATGTCTTTGTCTTCAAAGTAACGCCAACCGGTTTTGTTGTTCCATGGGATTCTCCATCGCTTTCTGGAGCCCTGCTTTGTGACGGCTTTGACTGCCTCGTAGGTGTTGCCAGTAGCAATTTCCCTGACGGTAAGACCATCCTCGTCATGTGGTATCAGTTCCCATCTGCATCCACCTTGCATCTTGCCAGTCTTGAGCTGCATGGCATTGTGGTTCTTTGCAAACTCTCGATTGTCTGGACTTTGATAGGCACCATCTGCATACAGGTCTTCAATCGTAGAATCCGTGACACGTTCACTGTTTTCCACAGCCTCCTGAAGGAAATGGCAGTCTGCAAATACTGCAGTTTCAACCTGAACGGAAGTGATGATGTTAGGCTTGCCTTCCTCTACAGTCTCTGTGATGTTGGTCACATAGCCTTGCACCTTCTGGTCGTTCTTGGCACGATAGGTTGCATCAGGATCGTTAGGATTCTGAAGGCTGTCTGCCTTTACCTCCTTCTTGTCTCGAAGTACAGCCTTTCCGTCCATTACGACATACTGTTCATCAAACAGACGCTGAAGAAGATCATGTGCAGGAGAAGTAGCAGGAAAAGCTGCCAGCATCTCCATGATGAAATTACCAATTCTGGCAAGATTGCTCTGAAGCGTATCAGAGTCAGAGCGATAAACTGTCTTGGAGGAATCCTCTTTCAAGTATTCCTTTGCCCGTTCTTCCTGCTCTGGGGAGAGATGGGTAAGCGTGCATGTCTTGAGGAACTTGACCAGAGTTGTATGTATCAGTTCATAGCGAGACTGGCGAGCGATATTGCTGCCGATAAGCTTACTGTCCATACGGACGCATTTGCCTGATATCTTGAGAAGGTGTACATGCTTGCCAGCAAGCTGCTCGAAGCAGAGCTGCATCAGGTCAAAGCCAGTTCTTTCCTGATATTCGCAGATGCGGCGGCGAAACAGATAATATGTATCTATTGATGGGGTTACATCAGTCAGAAGTTCCATGCCGAGAGCCTTTCTGGTCAGAAGGTCAAACTCGCACTTCTCAAACAGATCCTCGTCGCTGCAACCGAATCCCTCCTTTAAGACAGACATAGCCACGAGTATGCGGATGGAGGCATTTGGGCGACCGCTCTTCTTGCCTTCAGGGAACAAAGGCTTGAATATCTCCTCATCAATCTTGGTTGTCACGAGACTATAAAACTGGTTATGCCATGAGTTGGGGTCAGAATACTTCTTTGAAGCACGACTTCCTAACTGCATTGAGGGAGCCGTGAATATATCTAACTGAGGATTCGGATCTGTCTTTTTAAACATAGTCATTCTGTTTGATTGATGGTGCAAAGATACGAAAAATACTCCAGATAACGGCATAAATCGAAGATTATTATCGTGAAATATAAACATTTTAAACAGGCCTTACTTTTTAAAGTGGGCTCATAACTTAATCTTCTCAAAAAATGTCTCTTTGCAGTGTTCGGCAATGGTGATGCGCTGTTTGCCAAATACTACTTGGTTGCGCTCTACCACCTCCACTTTATCTAAGGCTACAATAAACGAGCGATGTACGCGCATAAATTGTTCAGGAGGTAACTCTTCTTCTAATTTCTTTAAACTCATCAGGGTGGTGATAGGAGGTGTATCACCGATGAGGTATATTCTCACATAGTCTTTTAGACTTTCTATATAAAGAATATCACTGTAGAGCACCTTCACTTGTTTGTAATCGGTTTTTACGAACATATAATCAGGTACTTCGGTGAGTTGAGGGGTAGTAGTTTCGGCGAGAAGCAAGGCTTTTTCTACCGTTTCCAAAAACTCGGAATAATCAAAAGGTTTCAGCAAATAGCCTATCGCATTTACTTTATATCCT
>CALIBA010000258.1 GCA_938045435.1 uncultured Selenomonas sp. | reverse complement strand
ACCGGCACCCGCAGCGAAAAAGCCCGCGCCCGCCCCGAAGGCACCCGGCGGCGCCGCCCCGGCAGATGCAGCAAAAGGCGGCGATATGAGCGAGGATCGGCACAGACGATTCCTGCTCGGCAAGAAAGCAACACGAACGATTAAGATGGATAATGGTGTCGTTATCGTGGAAGCCGGGCAGGACATTACCGAGGAAGTATTGCAGAAGGCGAAACTGGGGAACAAGTTCATCGAACTATCCATGAGTGCGCAGTAACGGCACTGCGCGCGTGAACAAAACACCAACCCTTTCACCTTTGTAACATATTTGCCGTTGCACTGCTCAGTGCATATGTTACCATCGTCAACACATTGCTTCATCAAGAACATCAGAGGACTTTTTCCGTGCGTCTTTGTGCCATGGCCAAGCCAAAGTGCCGCATGGAGGAATACCTGTGGTTGTCGCCCTATGCAAGAGGCATAGCTCCTGCTTGCCGAGGGATTTGAGATACAGCAAAGTCTGACATATAAATGTGGACGTTGTGGCGTCCTATGCCCTCTCACACCTGCATTCTGGCAGGTCGTCGTGAAATGTGGGGCGAGAAGTCACATGATTCCGCGGCACAACAAATAAATCTACTGTAAACAGCATATCATGGGGAGCTGGTTTCAGCCGGCTGAGAGGGGATGTGTTTCCCGACCCGTAACCTGATTTGGATAATGCCAACGTAGGGAATCATTTCGCACGCAAAAGACGCGACCATACCTGTTGGTATCGTTGCGCCTTTTTTTGCCTTTTATGCGCTGCATCCTGCGGACAGATGGGGAAATATGCCGAACACAATGCTATGCGATTGCTTTTATAAAGGAGGTCATGATGGAAAAAAGAACCAGTCTGCCCGCCAATGCACTGCTGTGGTTCGGCGCAGGGGTTTCACTTGCGGAGATACTGACAGGCACCTATTTTGCACCACTCGGTTTCGCACGGGGCGCCGTCGCAATTCTCCTTGGACATATCATAGGCTGTGCCCTGCTCTTTGCCGCAGGGGTCATTGGTGCAAAGACGCGTCGGAGCGCGATGGAGACGGTCAAAATGGCGTTTGGCGGGCGCGGGGGGATTCTCTTTGCCCTGCTCAACGTATTGCAGCTCGTCGGTTGGACCTCCATCATGATTTATGATGGGGCACTTGCGGCGGGCGGGATCATGGGGCTGGGGCACTGGGTCTGGTGCCTCGTGATCGGCTGCCTTATCGTCCTTTGGATTCGCATGGGAATCTTGCGCATCGGCTTTGCCCATATAGCAGCAATGTGCGGACTCTTTTTTCTGACGATGCTGCTCTGCGGCGCCATTTTTGGCGCAGAGCATGCTGCATCCACGCCCGCTGTGGGAGAGGGAATGCAGTTTGCGATGGCGCTTGAGCTGTCGATTGCGATGCCGCTCTCGTGGCTGCCGCTGATCTCCGACTATACTCGTGAGGCAGAGCGCCCCGTTGCAGCGGCAGCGGTCAGTGCCTTTACCTATGGACTGGTGAGCTGCTGGATGTACTTCATCGGCATGGGCGCCGCCATCCTGACAGGGCAGTCGGACATCGCCAAAATCATGCTCCATGCGGGGCTTGGCGCTGCGGGACTTGGCGTCATCATCCTCTCGACCGTGACAACCACCTATCTCGATGCGTACTCTGCCGGAGTGTCAAGCGAAAGCTTTCAAAAACGTCTCGCAGGCCGCCCGGTCGGTATACTCGTGACCGTTGTTGGCACAGTTGCGGCATGCCTTTACCCGATGGATGACATCACGGGCTTTCTCTACATCATCGGTTCCGTGTTTGCGCCCATGATTGCTGTACAGATGACAAGTTATTTCATCCTGCACGAGGATACCGCTGCGGATCCCATGAACACCGTGAACCTTTCCGTATGGTTCGTTGGCTTCCTCTGCTATCGGTATCTTATGACCGTGGAACTGCCTGTTGGCAGCACACTTCCGACCATGGCGCTGACGATTGCGCTCACCTATGCCGTGCATCGTCTGCGTAAAAAAAGGGCAGCATGAAAGGAAACGCTATGATAAAGTCATTTACCGTCGAGCAGATACGCACCGCTGCGCCGCTCGTGCACTGCATCACCAACTATGTCACAGTGAATGATGTTGCAAACGTCCTGCTCGCCGTCGGTGCACGCCCCATCATGGCAGACGAATGCACGGAGGCAGCAGAAATCACCGCGCTCTGTGCAGGACTATGCCTTAACATCGGCACACTGAATACACGGACCATCCCAGGGATGCTCGCTGCCGGACGGTGCGCACGGGAGCTTCAGCACCCCATCGTGCTTGACCCCGTCGGTGCGGGAGCAAGCGCCCTGCGCACGGAGACCGCTCTACGTATTCTAAATGAGGTGCGTCCGACAGCACTGCGCGGCAACATCTCTGAGATTCGGGCGCTCGCCGTCCATGCCAAGACCACGCAGGGCGTCGATGCCAATGCCGCAGATGCAGTGACCGAGGAGAATCTGGCAGCATCGGCAGAGTTCGTCCGTACCTTTGCTGCACGCGCGAATGCCATTGTCGTGGTCACGGGAGCGATTGATCTCATCACTGATGGCGTACGCTGCTATGCCGTGCGCAATGGGCGCCCCATGATGGGCCGCGTCACGGGGACGGGCTGTCAGCTCTCTGCGCTGATAGCCGCTGCACTTTCTGCGGCGCCAAAGGATCCGTTGGAGGCAGCTGTCATGACCGTTGCACTGATGGGCGCAGCGGGCGAGATGGGGGAAGAACGACTGCAAGCGGGGGAGGGCAATGCCTCCTACCGCATCAAGATCATTGATGCCGTTGACACTATGCGCAGTGAAACACTGGCTGCACGGATGCACATTGAGATGCTTTGATGCAGCGTACTGCGGCGATAGAGAGAGAGGACTTTTATGAACATACATACCGCCCTTACGATTGCCGGGACAGATCCAACAGGCGGTGCAGGGATTCAGGCGGATCTAAAGACCATGACCGCACACGGCGTTTACGGCATGAGCGTCGTCACCGCGCTCGTTGCACAGAACACGATGGGGGTCATCGACATCCTTGAGGTGCCGCCCAAATTTCTCGCCGCGCAGCTCGATGCAGTTTTCTTAGATATTCCGCCCGATGCCGTAAAGATCGGCATGGTATCGAGCACTGCGCTGATTCGCGTGATTGCGGAAAAACTCGACACATATGCGGCGAACAATATCGTCGTTGATCCCGTGATGGTCGCAACCAGCGGCGACCGCCTCATCAGTGCGGATGCGGTAGAGGCGCTTTGCAAAGAATTGCTGCCACGTGCCGCCATCATCACGCCAAACATCCCCGAGGCAGAGATCATTATAGAGCGGGAGATCACCGATGCTGCTGCTATGGAGCAGGCGGCAGCCATGATTTATGAGCGCTTTCGTGTGGCGGTTCTCATGAAGGGCGGGCATCATGTGGATGATGCGAATGACCTCCTCGTCGATGGCAAGGGGGCGCGCTGGTTCCACGGGCGGCGCATCGCGACGGAAAACACGCATGGCACAGGATGTACACTCTCAAGTTCCATCGCCTCGAACCTTGCGCAGGGCATGGATATAGATACCGCCGTCGCGCGGGCAAAGGAGTACCTCTCAGGGGCGCTTGCGGCAGGACTGAACCTCGGCAAGGGACACGGCCCGATGGCACATACCTTTGACTTGCGCAGCACATTTATCCCCCAGCAGAGGGAGCATCTATGACACCGACACGAAAACGCACCTATGCGGGCATTCTCACCGCCATTGCTGTTCTTGGCAGTGTGCTGAGCTTCCCTGTGTTTGGCAGCCGATGCGCTCCGGTGCAGCATTTCGTGAACATCCTCGCTGCCGTTCTCCTCGGGCCGTTTTGGGGCATTGGCGTTGCCTTTGCAGCGAGCCTTTTGCGCAATATCACGGGTCTTGGCAGCCTCATGGCATTTCCCGGCAGCATGATCGGTGCACTGTGCTGCGGCATTGTCTATCACTGCACACGGCGCATTGGCATCACCTGCCTTGCCGAGGCGCTCGGTACCGGCATCCTCGGTGCACTCGCGGCCTATCCCGTTGCCGCAGTTCTCATGGGGCTAAATCCTACAAGCTATACCGTCTATATCCTGCCCTTTCTCATCTCCACCGGCGTTGGCAGTGCCGTTGCCTTTCTCCTCCTGCGCTTTTTGTTGCCGCAGATGGGGTGGAGGCAGTGACTGCGGGGTTCGCGGCGCCCGGCCGCATAGAAATTGTATTTTATACCATATTGTGCTATACTATGTACGAAATCCAAACCGTGTGTAGAGTACCAATGAATACGGCTATTTTTGGAACAAGGGTTCGATGCAAAAGGAGGAAAATGTGGTCCGCGCCGCAAACATTGATTTTGAGCCAAGTGTATCAAGGGCTCATACGCCGAGGATTTCAAAAAAATATCCCCGTAAGGGGACGGAATGATTCAGTTTCTCTAGGGGGTGATGATATGAGTTTTGCCTATATCACGGAGGAGGGAGCATATATTCAGAAACGGGGTGGCAATTTTGTTGTGGGGCGCAATCGGGAATGTGTGATGGAGATTCCGGTGGAGACGCTTGAGGGATTGACGCTCATTGATGGGGTACAGGTTTCCTCGCGGGCGATGGTGGAACTTTTGCGTCTTGGGATTCCTGTTACTTGGCTCTCGCGCGGTGGGTATTTTTTCGGGCGTCTGGAGTCTACGCGTCATGTCAATGTCTTTCGGCAGGAACAACAGGTCTTGCTGAAGGGCTCTTTTTTTTACCTCAATCTCGCCAAGAAGGTCATTGTCGCAAAAGCGCACAACCAGTTGACGCTCCTGCGCAGATATAATAGGACGGCGGCATTGCCGGAGGTCTGTGCGGACATTGATGAAATTTTGGTGCTGCATCGACATATTTTTCGGTGCAGTACGAATGAGCGGATTATGGGGTATGAGGGGGCGATTACAAAGATTTATTTTCGTGCACTTGGGATGCTTGTGCCGGAGGAGTTTGCTTTCACGGGGCGCAGCAGGAGACCGCCGCTGGATGCCTTTAATGCGATGTTGAGCTTTGGCTATACGCTTCTCATGTATGATATTTATACGGTGCTGCATAATGAGGGGCTGCATCCCTATTTTGGATTTCTGCATGCACTCAAAAAGGGACACCCGGCGCTTGCCTCTGATCTGATGGAGGAGTGGCGTGCTGTTTTGGTGGATTCGATGGTGCTCTCTTTGGTGCACCACCACGAAATCAAGCCGGAGCATTTTAAGCGTGCGATGGATGATGCTGCGGGCGGTATTTTTCTCACGCGGGAGGGGCGTGCCATTTTTCTGCGTGCGTATGAAAAGAAAATGAAGACGGTCAATAAATATGTGGAGGGGAAACATTCCTATCGCCGTACGCTCTCTTATCAAGCGCGGCAATATGCGCAGGCGTTGATGGCGCAGAACGAGGAGATGTATGATCCCATCGCACTGCGGTGAGGAGTTGGGGATGATGGTCTATGAGGAAGATGAGTTCTTTGTGGAGGATGAGCGGCGCTATATTGTGCTCGTGATTTATGATATATCGGAGAATCGGCGGCGGGCGCGGATGGTGAAATGTCTTGAGCGGTATGGGGTGCGTGTGCAAAAGTCCGCTTTTGAGGGTTTTTTGAGTGAGAAGAAGTACGACCGATTGATCGAAGCAGCGACCCGGTTGATTGACCCGGAAACGGATTCGCTGCGCATCTATCTGCTTGCAAATCATACGTCGGTGCGCTCTTGGGGGGTCGGGGATCGTCATGTCGAGGATGTCATTATATTTTAGGATGGCAGGGTTTTCTCGGAGGAAAATAGAAAATAAAAAATCAATGGAAATTTCTTCATTCGGTCAAACTGAGAGGAGATGAGGCAATGGAGGACTTATGCGCGCGGGTTGAGTGTGCGGCGCTGCTTCACGATATTGGCAAGGTTGTTCTGCGTGCAAATCCGTCACGTCAGACGCATTCTGAAGTGGGCGCCGCCTTTCTCGCGCGGTTCTGCGATGATGGGGATGCAGATATTTTGCGCGCGGTGCGGCATCATCATGGGCGTGATTTGGCGCAGCTGCGTGCAGATGAGAGCGACATCAGCTATATCATCTATGAGGCAGATAATCTTGCCTCCGCAAGTGATCGGCGCGTGACAGAGGAAGGGACGGGCGGATTTTCGGCGACAGCACCGCTGGAGAGTGTTTTTCATCTCTTTGGACATCCAGGCACATCGCAGGAAAAGGAGGCGTTTTATCTCCGTGGACTAGGCACAGAGGAGCACGCGATGCAGTTCCCGCATCCGGCAAAGGAGATATGTGCTTCGGTTGATTCGTACCAGGAGATTTATCAGTATCTTGAGGTCAATTTCCGTCGGCGCTCTCTGATGAAGATGCAGCTGAACGAGCTGCTCCGCATTCTTGAGGCGACAATGAGCTATGTGCCGTCGAGCACGGCGCGTGCGGAGGCAGCAGATATTTCCCTCTATGACCATGTGCGCCTGACGGCTGCTTATGCCGCTGCAATGTACCATTATTTTACAGCGCATGGGATTCGGGATTTTAAGAGCCACACGACGGGAGAGGGCGGCCGCCGAATGCGCGAGGAGCCGATGTATCTTTTGGCTGCGGGGGATATTTCCGGCATTCAGCCATTTATCTATGCGATTCCGTCGGGCGGGGCGCTGAAAAGTCTGCGCGGGCGTTCGTTTTATCTGGAGATTTTGCTGGAAAATGTGGTGGATGAGATTCTATCATCAGTTTCTATCAGCCGCAGTGCACTGCTCTATACGGGCGGCGGTCATTTCTATCTCTTGCTGCCGAATACGGATGGGGTGCAGGAGGTTCTGCGCCGCTGTCATGAGGCGGTCAATGATTGGATGCTGCACCACTTCGGGGGTGGGCTTTATCTTGCGATGGCGTGGACACCCTGCGCAGCGGCAGAGTTCCAGCCGGACGAGGGGGCGATGGAGCCAAAGACGGCACGGGGCGGGACCCAGGCGGTCTTTCGCCGCGTGAGTGAGGCGCTTTCGGCAGAAAAGCTCTGTCGATATTCAACGAAGCAGCTGGGCACGATCTTTTCGCCGCAGAGCAGCTGCAATCAGCTGTATGATACTGCGCGGGAATGCGGGATCTGTCATACATCTACGGCAGCGCTTGCGCCGTACCGCACAGAGGAGGATGTGCTGGCGTGTCCGATGTGCCGCAATTTATACCGATTTGGCAAGCGTATTCTGGATGGGGATGTTTTTTGTATTTCGACACAGGGGACAGAGGATGATTTGCCTCTGCCGGGGCTTTGCCGCACGCTGTTTCTTTCGGCAGAGCCTCTTGCACGTGTGGAACATCTGCTCTATCCCGTAGAGCGGCTCTATATCAAGAATAAGGTATATACGGGAGAGCGCCTCGCAACGCATCTCTGGCTCGGGGATTATACGGTGCAGGCAGATGGAGAGGTTTTAGAGCTTGCGCAGCTCGCTGGGCGCAGCGGCGGCGCGGAGGAGGAGGGGGGCATTCGGCGTCTTGGTGTTCTGCGTGCGGATGTGGATAATCTGGGCGCGGCGTTTCTCGCGGGATTCCCAGAGGCGTATGCGACGATGACACGCACGGCGGTGCTCTCAAGGCAGCTGTCCCTCTTTTTCAAACATTATATCAATATCCTGTGCAGCGGCGTCGTGCGCGGTGTCGGGGCGCAGGAGACGGAAAAGTTCTCGCTTTTTGGCCGAACGAAGAAGAAAGAGCGCGATGTCCATATCGTGTATGCGGGCGGCGATGATGTTTTCCTGCTCGGCGCGTGGGATGATGTGGTGGAACTTGCCGTGGATCTTCGTCAGGCGTTTCGCCGCTTTACGAGCGGGAAGCTGCATTTTTCGGCGGGGATTGGTTTTTTCAAGGAGAAATGCCCTGTTGCGCAGATGGCACGCCGCACAGGGGATCTTGAGTCCTATGCAAAAAGCCGCCCCGGAAAGGACGGCGTTGCGCTCTTTGGGGCGGCGATGGAGGGGCGTACGTTTGCTGATATGAAGGAGCGCACGCAGGTCTACGGATGGGATGAATTCATTGATGAGGTTTGCGGTGAGAAGCTTGCGTTCCTGCAAAAGCATTTTTCATTCGACGGACAGCCGGCGGAGCACCGTGTGCCCCTTGGAAAGAGTGCGGCATATCGGCTCCTCTCGCTTTTAGAGGCAAAGGAGCAGTCCGTTCAGCTTGCGCGGTTCGCCTATGTGCTGGCGCGGCTTGACCCGGGGGAGAAAGCGGCGTCTGCGGACACCTATCAGCAGATACGCACACAGCTCTATGCGTGGTATCGGGATAAAAAGGAGCGGCGGCAGCTATCGACGGCATTGCAGTTTATCATTTACAGCATCAGAGAAAAGGGGGCGCGCGACGGTGACTGAGCAAAAGAATGCACAGGATACGGTTCCGGATATTGCAGCGGCGGCAGAGGGCGTCATTCAAAAATTAAAGCGTGACAATAGGGATAATATTCAGCTGACGAAAAGCCAAATTCGCAAGTTTCTCGTGGCGGTGAATGCGCTGACGAACAAGATCAATATGTACCGCACGAGAACGGAACAGGCGGCGGTACTCAGTCAGGCGCTTGCGGCAGAGGTGAAGTATCTGAAGGTGAAGCTTGCCTATCAGTCTGCAAAGGATAATAGCGGGAGCGTAAAGGATTTTGTGGAAAAGGCAAGGCTGAAGGATTGTCTGGATAAGATCGGCACGGATCTAAGACGCTATGAGGATTTTGCACACTATATAGAGGCGCTTGTCGCCTATCATAAGTTTTACGGCGGGAGGGACTGACGATGGCGCAGGATATGAGACAGCGTGCACTCAAAGGAAAGCTCAAGGTGGAGGCGGTGCTGCGTCTTGAGACGGGGCTGCACATCGGCGCCTCCTCTGATTTCGCACCGATTGGCGCGGTGGACAGTCCTTTTTTGCGTGACCCGCTGACAAAGCAGCCCATCATCCCGGGCAGTTCGCTCAAGGGGAAGATGCGGACGCTGCTGGCACGCAGTGCTGCGGATGGATATTTCCTCAACAAGATTGAGGATGACAGTGAGGTGATTTGCCGTCTCTTTGGTGCAGCGGCGAAAGGCAGTGCCGGAGGGCGGGCGGCACGCCTTCAGTTTTACGACATCCGCATGACCCAGGCATCGTTTGAGCGGTTCGATGCCATGGAGCTGGACACCTATATTGGTGAAATCAAATGGGAGAACACCATCAACCGTATTACGGCAGGAGCGAATCCCCGCCAAATCGAGCGCGTGCCGGCGGGGGCGGAGTTCCTCTTTCGCCTGGTCTACAACATCGAAAGTGCCGATGAGCTGATGGAGGATATGCGCCTTCTCGGCGAGGGGCTGCAGCTTCTCCAGTTGGACTATCTCGGCGGGCATGGGTCCCGCGGCTATGGCAGGATATCGCTGCGCGATGTGACAGTCGCATGCATCTCTCTGTCGGCACAGGAGATGATGCCGGCGGAGGAGCTTGCCCGCATTGGGGCGCTGCTGGAGAAGGGTGGACGATCCTCGTGAGCTACGCGATTTATCCGCTGCAATTCGATACGCCTGTGCATTTCGGGCAGGCGGGGCGGGGGAATCAGCTTGCGCAGGTCGGGATGGCGTATCCGGCGGATGTGCTCTTTAGCGCCATCTGCGCAGAGCTTGCAGCGGCGCATGAGACGGCGGTCTTAGACCGCTTTGCAGAAAAGGTGCGCACGCGTCGCTGCTTCTTTCCGATCTCCTGCCGTGGCAGCGGGGAAGCGACGGCGCACTTTGCTTTTTCGTGCCGCGTCCTGTCCTGCGTCTGCCTGTCGATGCGGCGCAGGAGACGGGCGACTACGGCGAGGTCTGTCGTCTATCGAGTGTGCGGAAGAAACAAAAGAAGATGAAGTATCTGCGTGCGAGCCATATGGGGGCGTATATACAGGCGATGCGGCGGGGGGCGCCATTTTCAGAGGATGCGGATTTTGGGACAGAATCCCTGCGTCAGCGCGTCAATACGCGGGAGGATGCGCCGCTGCCCTACTATGTGGGGCAGTTTGATTTCTATGCGGATGTGGGGCTATATTTGCTGCTCTATTTGCAGGAGGAGGAGGACGCTGACTTTGTGCAGGAGATTCTCACGTGGCTCGGGCTGACGGGCATCGGCGGGAAACGCACGAGCGGCTGCGGTAAATTCCACTGCGCAGAGGACTATATCCTGCTCGATAGCGATGGGATCTATGAGGATGACGCGGCGCTCTCTGCCCTGCTGACGGATGCAGATGCGCCATGGCAGATGGCGCTCTCGCCTGTTTTGCCTGAAGCAGATGCGCTCGCCGCGGTGCAGGCGGGGCAATATCGGCTGCGCCGGGCGGGTGGTTTTATCACGGCACCTGCACATGCGGCAGTAAAGAAGAACAGTATCTATCTCCTCGATGCAGGCTCCTGTTTTAAGGAACGCATCTGCGGCTCTCTCGCGTGCCTTGGCACGCATGACGGGCATGAGGTATGGCGCTACGGGCTTGGGCTGTATGCGGGGGTGACGGCATGAAACATGATGGTCTCATCCGACAGAAATATGAGATAAACTGCATTGCGCCCCTGCATACAGGCTCAGGGGAGAAACTCATGTCGTTTGAGTATCTCTATGACCGAAAGGGGCAGAAGGTTCATTTCCTCGATGCGTCGAAGTGGGTTGCCTTTTTGGCGCAGAAAGGGCTGATGGATGCCTTTGCGGCGTATTTGGAGCAGAGTGGACAGAATGCAAAGAATGCACGCGCCTCGAAAAATCTCTGGGATTGGCTGGTGGGACAGGGGGTCAAAGAGGCGGAGCTGCGTGCACTCGCGCGGCGTACGGCAGGCTGCGTGACGCTGACGGCAAAGGGAGAGCGGAACAAGCTCAATGATATTGTGTGCCAGACGGTGCTTGCAGACGGGAACCCCTATGTGCCGGGCAGCACCATCAAGGGCGCACTGCGCAGCGGTATCCTCTACGATGCCGTGCGGCGCACGCCGGAGCGCTTTCGCGGTGTGTGGAGAAAAATACAGGCAGAAAAAGGATTTTTAGGTGAGCGGCAAAAGAGCTTTCAAAGGCTGATCCTGTCGCTTGAAAAAGAGATCCTGCATACACTTTCCCTGCCGGGGGTTAGGTCAGAGCATGTCCTCAGCAGCGCACTGCGCGGGCTGCGGGTGAGTGATGCCGTCTGCACATCACCTGCAGCAACAGTTGTCCTGCAAAAGGTGGACGCGACAACGAAGGCAA
>CALIBA010000257.1 GCA_938045435.1 uncultured Selenomonas sp. | reverse complement strand
GAGTGCCCGCTCAAAGATAAACTTCGTCTGCGGGAGTGCGACGAACGGGATCAGTGGAATGGTGATCATTGCCATGGTGAAGAACTCGATCTTCGCCATGAGCATCTCAATCCCTGCCAAAATAAGCAGGATAAACATGATTAAAAGACATAGGACGGTAAAGAGTCCGGCGATTGGCGACCAAATCGAGAACCCCTTCTCGGCAGCTCCGTAGCCGATAGAAAACATCGCCACAGCGTTCTCAATGAGAGAACTGGACTGCATACCGCTCGTATACCCTCCTGCATGATAGCCGATCGCCTGGAAGCCACTGCATAAACTTCCCATAATATCGATGCCGTGCCCATACCAGTTCAGGATAAGGAAGAGATAAAGTCCTGTTTCCAGGAGGGTCTGGACGAGGAACTTCATCTTGTCGCCGCTGATGAGATCAAGGGAGATCTTCACGGCAGCAGAGAACGCCGTCAGGACGATAAGGAGTTTTGCGGCGACAGGCATGATGGCGACAGCCCCGGACTTCGTGTAGTCAATATAGGTATTCGTAAATGGCTGAAGGAAATCATACCATTTACTGTCCTTGTCCGCAGTGACGTGCATACGATACTCGAATAGTGCCTGATCCCTGCCGCCAAAACTCCCACCGAATGCACTCATGAGAACGGTGCCGAAGTTCAGGGCGAGACCAATGCCGAGAATGATGTTCCACGTTGTCTTGTTTGCTGTCTCGACGTTGAATACGATCATAAGCCCTGCAAGTGCAATCATAATAGTCGATATAATACGTGCGACGGCAAACATCCCGTTTGTTATGATCGTAATGTTATTAAAACAACCTTTCCTGACAATCCAACCAACTTTCTTGATGCGCTATATGAATGTCATCGCCCGGCTCGTCTTCCCCAATAAGGAATGGGGAGCGCGGATTGTGCCGCAGAATATTCCTGCGCACACGCGCAGGATGTACTGTTGCATAACAATAGCGGCAAAGATGCGGGCAGGTGTCATATGCACCAATATCTGCACCAAGATAACAACTGCATTCTCGGCGCATAGATACATACGCAGGAAAATGCAGCCGTCTACCGAGTGCTCTTTCATAGATACGCGGTGTCATACAACCTCCGCAGTCTGCACCGACCACTGCGAGTTCATCCCCGCCGCATGCATATAGGGTCATGCCATAGGTGCGCGCCGTCTCTGCAAGCCATGCTCCCATCTCCAGACGTTCCCCGCGCCGAACCTCCCGCACCCCCGGAAAATTGCGCCGTGTCTTTTGATAGCGTGTCAGAAAATTGATAACCACCATTTCAGTCTTGCCGGCAAGTTGTTCCGCCATTCGGGCGAAGGCGCTTCGGTGAAATGCCATTGTATACGGGCCGTCCAGAAAAATCGGATCATAGCGCCATCCAACCGCGTGTACTCCAACGATCTCTGAGAGTCTGCAAAAGGCATCAGCCACATCCTGCCATGGTGGAACATGAGGTTCAACGTCTGTACCGTAAGGCGTGATGGTCACATACCAAAACTGTCCAAATGGCGCAAGCATCTCCATATGAGGGAGCATCGGTGCCGGATTCTTTGTGCAAAAACCGATGAGATCGACAACCATAGGATCCAGACGATACTTCGTGACCTGCACAGGATTGAACGGGTTCCGTACCATCACCTCCCCTGCACGCAGCCGGTTTAAGAACCAAGGCGTGTAAAAGGCGGGAATATCCGTGCGCATTCCA
>CALIBA010000256.1 GCA_938045435.1 uncultured Selenomonas sp. | reverse complement strand
GGACATGTAGCCGTATGCTTGTTTTTTCCGATGGTGAAATAAGCTATGATTTAAAATGTCGTGCAGATAACAAGGAGCAGATAAGGCAGTTGTTCTTTTTTGCCATGTGTGAAAATAAAGGAGGTGATCTGTTTGAATAAGAGTCAGGAAAAGCCGGTCAAATTGCTTCTTAAATGGGCAGGCAGCGACAAATGGTATTTGTTTGCCTCTGTTTTGTGCGCATTCTTAAGCGGACTGTTTGTAATCGGACCGTATGTCGGAATTTATCGCTTGATGGATGCCGTTCTGATTGGAATGCTGAAAAAGCGGATACTGGAGGACTGTATCGTTTTGGTAACCGTCACAACAATTCTTCGCATGATCCTGCTTGGTCTGTCAGGTGTGCTATCGCATAAAGGTGCTTATAACGCTCTGTTTAAGGTGCGTTGCATGATTACAGAACACCTGGCGAAAGTTCCGCTTGGATACGTCAATGAGAGGAGCACAGGTGAAATGAAAACAGTCTTGAATGAGAACATTGAGAATTTAGAGTTATGTCTTGCACATAATATTCCGGAGCTTGTCAGCTATCTTACCGGTCCTATCATTATTTTTGTTTATCTTATGACAGTGAATGTCCCTCTGGCACTAATCTCTTTGATTCCTCTCCTTTTTGATATTCCGGTTATGATGGCAGTGTTTAAGAAAATGTCGGATATGCTGCCGGAGGCAAATGAATCCCTTGCAGGCTTCAATTCCGTCATGGTCGAATATGTACGCGGAATGCGCCTGATCAAGGCATACCGGATGGGCAGCAAATCATTTAAAAAGTTCAGAGAAGCCATTATTGATGAAAATAGGGCGTGGAACAAGATTTCGAAAAAGACTGCTCCTTTGTATGCCGTATTCATCCTGTTGCTGGAGTCAGGGCTTTTGATGATTGTTCCCTTGGGCGGGCGGATGTTTTTGCGGGGGTCTATTACAGCAAGCGTATTTCTTTTGTTTGCCTATATCGGCTCATTGTACTTGACGGAATTGCTCCCGCTTCAGCAGCTTTCAAGCAATTTCGCACAGGCATTTAGCGGTATTACAAAAGCAAAAGAAATACTGGAACTTCCGATCTTTGAGGGTGGGGATGCTTTCCCAAAAAACCATGATATCGCACTAAAAGGCGTGTGCTTTTCATATGACGGGAAGACAAATGTGCTTGAAAATTGCAGCCTGTGCATTCGGGATGGAGAAAAGATTGCCGTTGTAGGTGCATCCGGAGCGGGAAAAAGTACAGTTGCAGCTCTGATTGCACGTTTTTATGACGTGGATGGCGGAGAGGTTATGATTGGAGGAAAAAATATCAAAAGCATTCAATATGAAACGCTCCTTGAGCATATATCTATTGTCTTTCAGAAGACTTTTCTGACACAGGACTCTGTTTTTGACAATATCCGCATGGGGATGAATGCTTCTTTAGAACAGGTACGGAAAGCTGCAAGAGAAGCACAAATTGACGATTTCATTATGTCCCTCCCCGATGGATATGATACAAAAGTCGGAAGTTACGGTTCACGCTTTTCAGGCGGGGAAAAGCAGCGGATTGCAATTGCAAGAGCAATTTTAAAAAATGCGCCTATTCTTATTTTGGATGAAGCGACGAGTGCCGCCGATCCGGAAAATCAGATGGAGATTGATAAGGCGATCACTAACCTGTGCAAAGGAAAAACTGTCATTATTATTGCCCATAGGCTTAGTGTGGTCGGAATGTGCGATAAGGTTGCAGTGGTAGAGAATCACACTATTTCAGATATCGGAACACATGACGAGCTGCTTTCGCGCAACAGATATTACCAAAAAAGCTGGGAAAGCTATAAATCAGCAAGAAATATCACTTATGAGAAGGGAGGAAGCGGCAGATGACGGACAAAAAACTTTTCCATAAGAATCACCGGTTTTACTGTGGTCTGATATTGACCGTTTTGGAAGGGCTGTTTTCCGGAAGCAACTATATTGTTATTTACGCGGTGATTAAAATGCTGTATGACGGATCTGCTGATATTAGGAACATACTTTTCATATCCTGCCTTATCGGGGCTATCTTTGTGATACGACTTGTCATTTACAGTATTGGTTATACACAAAGCCAGGTCGGTGGCGCTGAGGTTTCTAAAAATATCCGTCTCGGCCTTGGCGATAAGCTGAGGAGAGTTCCACTATCCGGCTTTACCCAAAAACGTGAAGGGCAGTATATAAATATCATGACGACAGATGTAAACAGTTATGAACAGATTCTGACACATAAACTTGCCGCCCTTGTGAAAAACGGGGTTCTGTCCGTGATCGTGACGGCCTTTATCTGTGTTCTGTATTTTCCGGCTGCTGCCGTCCTGATATTTTCTCTTCTTCTGTTGGTTCCTGAAATGTGGTTGTCGTTTCGAATTGTGAAAAAGTACGGTAAGGAGAAGAATTCTGTTACGGCAAAAGCTGTAGGACAAATCGTTGAGTACATTGACGGAATCCAAACTTTTCGATCCTATGGAATGGGTGGTACTAAAAACAGGAATATAACAGATGTCATGCGAAAATTTAGCACAGTCAGTTATCAATATGAGGCACATGGCATTCCGGTTAATTTCACTTTTAACATTGTGAATTGGCTTACCGTTCCGCTTGTTATGTGGATCGGATTCATCCCATGGCAATCCGGAGACATTCATGCAATCAGTTTCCTGTTTCTGTGCATGATGCCGATGATTTTAGCAAAGCTGACCGCTTCGATTTCGGTTGACATGTTCAGTTACAGGAACCTCCTGATATCAAAGACAAACATTCAAAATGTATTGGCGGAAAATGAAGAATCGAAAAGCAAATATGTTTTTTCTCCAAAAGAGCATGGCATCTCATTTTATGGTGTGTCGTTTTCTTATGTAAAGGGAGAACCTGTTCTGAAAGAAATGAGTTTTTCAATACCGGATCGCAAGCTGACCGCAATCGTGGGAGACTCCGGATCGGGCAAGTCAACTATCCTGAATCTGATTGCGAAGTATTATGATCCGGAAAGCGGAGAAATTGATATCGGAGGACAAGCTATCCGCTATGTCAATGCAGAAGATGTGCTTGATATGATCTCAATGGTGGATCAGGACACATTTCTGTTTAATGACACAGTACGGGAAAACATACGCCATGCAAAACCTTCCGCTACAGATGAAGAAATAGAAAAAGTCTGTAAAGAAGCAAACTGTGACACATTCATCCGCAAAATGGAAAAAGGTTATGATACTATTATCGGTGAGAATGGTAATCTACTCTCAGGTGGTGAACGGCAGAGGCTTTCTATTGCCCGTGCCATATTGAAAAACAGTCCGATTCTGCTTCTTGATGAGGCAACATCCTCTTTGGACATTGAGAATGAATTGGCTGTAAAACAGGCAATTTCAAATCTTTTGCAAGAAAATAAGACCGTTGTGATGATTGCTCATACATTGTCCGTTATAAAAAATGCTGATCAGATTCTCGTGGTGTCCGGTGGAAAAGTAGCGGAGTCCGGAACCCATGAGCAGCTTTTGGCTATGGGCGGCAAATATTCTGCTATGTGGAGTGCTGAACAGCTTTTCATGGCATAGAGGGGGATTCAAACCCAATGTTCTTTGAATTTGGAGCAGATAACAGGAATACCGCTATTCTTTTAGGATTACATAAGGACATATATAAAGTTTTATATCAGCAAAAAATAAAAATAAAAAATTTTAAAACTATGCAATAAAATGCTATCCTCGTGCATTAATATAGTGAAAGGGTAAAAAAGAGAACTTAAAAAAGCGGCAGTCTTATAAGAAGATCCATATAAACGTCGACGGTGGATGATTAG
>CALIBA010000255.1 GCA_938045435.1 uncultured Selenomonas sp. | reverse complement strand
GAGTATTCCCTATAACTTTATCAGTGCGGGAGATACTGCTATTTCTACGCTGTCCTGGGATTATGTTCTGCATCGCTCGGCATATATGAAAACGAGTATGGATATGCGTCTGCGGAAACGAAGCTTTCACGGCTTTCTCAACGATGTGGAGATTCCGATTCAACAGATGCACCAAACCTCAATGGAGGTCGGCTTTGCCGAGCGCCTCTATCTTGATCGAAATACGTTCTATTTCCGTCTGGCGCACCGGTTTGGTCTCGGATGGATGGGCGCACAGAAAGAGAATCCCCATGCCGATGCACCAAAGACGCTCTATCGAATGTGGCTGCTCGATGTGGACTTTGTGCATCCGTTTGAGTTCAGTCATCGTCCCGCAACATTTACAACATCCTTTCACGGACAATGGACGATGGACAGTATGCGGCTCTATGGAGTGGATATGATTTCTATTGGAAATCGCTATACGGTGTGTGGATTTGACGGCGAGGTAACGCTGATGGGAACAAGCGGATGGTATCTCCGGAATGAGCTTACAACACAGTTTCCAAAGCAGAACATGGAGCTCTATCTGGGTGCCGATGTTGGTGCAATCTATGGCTATGGCGCGGATCTCTACAAGGGGCGCACGATTGCAGGTGCCGCGCTTGGACTGCGTGGAAGGATTGATCATCTGTCCTATGATGTTTTTGCAGCGATGCCCATAAGAAAACCCGAGGGGTTCCGCACATCTGTTGTGACGAGCGGATTCTCCCTCGGGGTGAAATTCTAAATAAGTCTAATGGAGGGGCATCGCCCCTCTTTTTTATGTCACTGCAATGTTTTTTGTGAAGGTTTTGAATAAAGCAGCGTATCTCAAAACGAGAAACAGCGGGGAGACATTATGCTTTGGTTGTCTCTGCCAATCGTTCTACTTCTTCCTGCGATAGTTGTGTTGCTTCAGCAATCTGGGAAAGCGTAAGTTTTCCCAAAGCAAGCAATGCCGTGGCCGTCCGACGCGCCGACTCCATACGCCCCTCTTCCATTTTCTTCTCTCCAAATTTTTCCATCAGTTCGCACATGGCATTTACCCCCTCTGCTTCTGCCTTAAAGTAATCGGCTCGTTTGGCAAGCTCTTTATAGTTCATCTGCTCCGGACGCTCGCAGAAAAAATCCTGCATGAGACGTCCGAGTGGTGTGTCCTCACGGTTCGCTCCATTGACGTAAAGAATATGCGCCCCATCATCAAACGGTCGCTGAAGCTCTTGGACGATCCGCTCCACATGATAAAGTGGATAACCTGCCCCATAGATGTCGTTTTCCGTGATGAAGATGACCCATGTTTCCGGAAGTTCCGAGAACTCTGCTCCTTTTGCCAGTTCCCGCGAATCCATCATGCTGCTGTTGTAACGTGCCCGACGTGGAGTTGCTCCTTCATTCGCCCGCTGAACTTCGCAGTCGTAGAGCTTCCCCTCGCTGTCCTCTGCGAGCACATCAAAGCGCACGCCACGACCATAGAGATTATCCGCACTCTGCTGTGTGACGACATGTTTGACAACGAGATCGTCGCGTCCAAAGAAGATACGCAAGAGAAGCTGCATTCCCTCGGTATAGTTGTCAAAACACACATTGAAAAAGGTATCGTCAATCAGACGAAATTTCTGAATCAGCACACCATATTCCACAGGAATGTCCTTCTTGATAATTCTCACTGCCTCGCTATCCTCCTCATCTTGTTCTACTATCATAGTATGCACTGCGACAAACATTGTCAAGGCTGAAAATTTAAGCCATCTCTCGTTCATCATTACATTGTATCGTTATCGACGTTACTTCGTTCATTGCCGCT
>CALIBA010000254.1 GCA_938045435.1 uncultured Selenomonas sp. | reverse complement strand
ACCATGGTTACGGACAGTTTTCAAAAAGTACAGCTCACGGTTACTGTGGAAACACATGGACAAGATCACATTGAACGTATCGTCCGCGCACTTGCAGAAAATGGTTTTGAGATTACCAAGATTTATTGAGAAAGGATATCCACCGGAATGACTTCTTCTGCTCCGATTAAGGGCATTGACCAAGATACCGCACAGCAGCTTGCCGATCTTTTCAAGACACTCGGCGATCCCACGCGTCTGAAAATCCTCTCTCTGCTTGCAGCAGAGCAGGAACTCCGCGTGTATGACATCGCCGATGGCCTTACGATGGGACAATCTGCAATTTCCCATCAGCTCCGCGTTCTTCGTACTTCCCGTCTCGTCAAATTTCGACGAGAGGGAAAAGAAGTGCTCTATGCTCTCGACGATGACCATGTATTAAAACTGCTCGGACAGGGCCTTGAACATGTCCAACATGAATAAAGCCCCATAGATACCAACGAAAGGAGCAACCTCGATGAACCGCGTATCACGTTTTTTCATTTTTGCTGGACTTTCTTTTTCCCTTATGACAGCGGCAGCTTTTGCATCTCCTACTTTACGTGAGGGTTCTCATGGACACGACGTGCTCGTTCTGCAGCAGGCATTGCAAAGGGCCGGATATAACATTAAAAATACAGATGGTGTCTTTGACAAAGATACAGAACGTGCTGTTGCTGAATTTCAGCGCGATCAAAAGATAAAAATTACAGGTATCGTCAATCACGCAACATGGCGTGCACTTAAAAATGCACCTTCTGCAGATTCTCGTCCATGGGGCGCGGAGGTATCTCCTCTTCCCACAAAAGTCTTCCCCGTCTGGAACGGTGCGCCGATTCTCCCCGCAAGCAAGGTATCTGATGTCATAAACACAGCAAAGTCTTATCTTGGAACCCCATATGTCTTTGGTGGAACCACTCCAAGAGGATTTGACTGTTCCGGCTATCTCCAATATGTATTTCAAACGCAGGGAATTGCGATCCCCCGCACAGCTGATGAACAATATAAATTAGGCCTGCAATCAAAAAATGCAAAAGATCTTGTTCCAGGTGATCTCGTTTTCTTTGAAACCTATGAGAGCGGCGCATCCCACTGTGGAATCTATCTTGGTAAAGGAGAATTTATCCACGCATCTTCAAGCAATGGAGTTCGCATTGACGAGCTGTCTAACAGTTATTGGAAACCGCGTTTCATTGGTGGAAAACATATTGTGAAATAAAAATTGACTTTTCCTCCATCTCTCATTATAATAGGGCAGTATCGGGATGTAGCGCAGTTTGGTAGCGCGCTTGCTTTGGGAGCAAGATGTCGC
>CALIBA010000253.1 GCA_938045435.1 uncultured Selenomonas sp. | reverse complement strand
GAAGAAACCGAGACAGAATGTGAGCAGCACCGAGCCAAAGGCGAAGATGACCGTCATCTTGTTTGCAAAGGGGTTCGGCGTTGCGTTCGCCTTCGTCGGATCAACCACCGAACTGATGAGCTGCGCCGCCTGTACTTCGAGTTCAACGGGGCAGATGAGGAACGCAGGCTGAATGTTGAGATACTCCAGTCCCGCGATGTTCTTCTGCTTTGCCATCGCCGCCTTCATCTTGGCAAGCCCCTCGATGGAAATGTCTACCCCATGGAGGTTCTTGCGATCACTGTGAAACAGCTCCTTGCCCTCGATTTTCGGGTTGTCCTTGAGCATCTTGTAGACCATCTTGTTGATCATACGCCGTGCCGCTGCGCCGTAGATTGCAGGAAGCTGCTGCAGTGCGCCCATATCGTCGTTGATGATCGCCTGACGTGTGAGCGAGAACATACGTCCGTAGGTCGCGATGCTCGTCTTTGCCATGCTTTCCGTGACACCGCTCGCCTTGAACTCGCCGCTCTCATTGAGTTTTTCGAGCGTATCTGCCTCGCTCAGGCGATAGCGCACCGCATCCTTGAAGTCTGAATTGCTCCCATGTGCCGTCCAAAGCTGATACGTCGTCGGTGCGGTCTGGTACGCCTGCGCCATGCTCTTATGCGCGACGTTGGAGAGAATGCCGGGGAATGCGCCCGTGCCCGTCAGAGCCTCGCGCACGATCATCTCATCGTCCATCGCACGTGTATTCTTGCCCAATTCGCGCTCTACACACTCAGCGGCAAGTCGAATCATGCGCTTCCCGCGGTACTCATCTGCACCCACCGCCTTGTTCTCGACCGTAAGCCCTGCACGCATGGAAAGCCCGTCCGTCGCTGCTGCGCGGAACTTGTCCATCTCATCAACCTGCACTGTCACCGCCATAGCCTTGCGCTCCTGTGCCAGTTTGTCGAGGATTGCCGCACGGACAGCCTCGACGCTCATACCGTCATTGATGTATTGCGCATCATTCACGCCGAACTGACGGCACATCGTCCCGATCTCGCGCACGCGAGCACGCTCCTCGGCGATTGCCGCCTGACGTGCCGCCTCCGTATCCGGCTGCACGCCCGTATCCGGCGTTACCGTCACGGAATCCTGTGTCTTGACTCCATTGTCCTTGTTCTGTTCATCCATCGTTCCATCTCCATTCTCTGAAAAACTGCGCCCCACGCCGACCGTCGCATCGGCGGGTACAGACACAATCGAAATCTCGTACGGTGTCCACCGTGTCGCAACTTCACACGGTCCCGTAAAGCGTCCGTTGGTGCTTGTCGCCCCCGCCTTGACTTCCTCCCACACGTCGACCGCGTAGCCGACCGATACTCCCCTCAGCGTACCGCTGCGGACTTTCTGATAGACACGCTCGCTCTCCTCATCCTCGTCGAACTGAATCACCGCGCGCAGCTTTCGCCCTGCCTCATCCAGTCGGACAGAGAGCACACGCCCGATCACACGGTCGCGGTCATGGTTGAAGAGTACGACGCCGATCTCCTCGAGCCGACTAAGATCAACCGCCCCCGCATCGTGCGAGAGAATTTCATCACCGAACCATCGACGGCACGGCTCCTCACTCGAAAGCGAAAGCTCTACTTGACGCTTGTCTCTATCCTCCTCCGCCGCACGGCACATAATCGCGTCCGTATAGTTCGAACGCCGCTGCGGCTCATTCTTGTTCCTTACTGTCATCTGCATCCTCCTTGTCATCATCTGCGTTATTGACATGATTGCTCTGTGCCGCCTGCACTGTGATCGGCGTGTGCACCGAGAGCTTCAGCCCCATTGCCTCTGCGGTCTCCTTCTCAAGCGCCATTTGCTCAAGTTGTTCGCGCCAATCGTATCCGCGTTCGGCGCACCACTGCGCGAGCGTCTTGCCGCCGTTTTGGATGGCCGCGATGTCCGCCTGTACCTCTTTTGCGGGGTCAATCCACGACCAGCCGGGCGTGACCCACTCAACAGTCTGATACGCCTCCCTGTGCTCGAAGTAGTCGGGAATGTCAAGACTCCCCGCCATCACGCACAGATCCATCCACTCACGATAGATCGGCGCACACAGGTGTTCCGCCATGAAATCCTGTATCGGCTCGAATGTCTTGCGATCCTCAAGCATACCCTGCCGCGCGCTTGAAAAACTCGACGTATTGAAGTCGCGGCTCATGAGTTCGTAGGAAAGCCCCAACCCCGCGCCCGCAAGCCGCTCCTGTATGGCGACGTAGTCCCGCGCATTGGCAAGCCCGCGCGACGGGTTCGCCGTCTCGACGCTCTCCCCTGGTGCTAGGTATTGCACCATGCCCGGACGTATTGATTTCAGTTTCTTGCCTTCGGGGTCTTTTACCCCCGCCCCAATACGTCCAACTGCGCCCGCTGCACCTGTCTGCGTCGTGATGAACACCGAGAAGCACGCCGCAATCCGCGCAGTGAGTGTTTCGGCATCTAGGTAATCCTGTGTATCCTTGAGCCGCTTGATGATGGGTGCAAGGTCGGAGATGCCGCGTATCTGGTCGGGTTGACTGCGTGTCCAGAGGTGGATGATCTGCTCAGCGGGCACGCGGTCGGGGTTGTACTCCACATAGCCATCCGCGCTTTTGCGATCAATCCAGTAGGCAAGCGGGCGCAGGTGCGCGTTCAGTTCGATGCCTGAGCGGATGATGTTACTCGTCTTTGGCGCGTACATGAGAAAACTGCTGAGGAGGTCGGACTTAATGACCTGCAGCTTCAGCGGATGCCGTCCTTTGCGCGTAACCACCTTCTTGATGAGGATTTCCCCATCGACGATCTTGCGCCTAAGAAGCATCGCCTGCAGTTCTTCGAAGTTCTGTTGCCCCGTGATGTCGCAGTTCTCCGCCGCCGTCCACTCACGCCATAGCGCCTCAATGCGGCGGTTCAGCGCCTCATCCCCGGTTCGTGCCTGTGGCTTGATACCCGTCCCGACGACGTTGCGCACGATTCCGCCGACGGCTGCGCCCGCGATGTCACTGTTGCGCTCAAGGTACCGCGCCCGCGCCTTGATGAGGTCGCGCTGCGGCTTGTCGGCGTTTTCCGTGTCCTCGTTGATCGGCACCCATCCATCGTTGAAGCGTGTCACCTCCCCCGCCTCGTAGGCACGCAGACTCTCCGCGTAAAAGGCACGTTCGCACGCCCACTGCGGCGAGATCGCTGCGATTGCCTTCTCAAGAATCGGAATCATAGGCGCCCCATTTGGGCAAAGAGCAGATCACCGCCATCGCGCCGTGCAATCTCAGCTTTCAGCGTGCTTTCCCGTGCGTAGAGTGTCGCAAGATTCGCCTTCGTGAGTCGCCTGTTCGCGATCTGGTATTCCTGCGCCCCGCTCTCAATCGCGGCGATTGCCTCCTGCACGCGTGTAAGCTGCGTTTCCAGTGTCTCCAAATGGTCTCACCTCCTTTCAAAAGGTGTATAAGAAAAGCACTCTGCGTTATCTGCAAAGTGCTTGTTCCATCGATTTCCTGTCACAGCCACTCTTTTCCCGCGCCGATCCAGTCATCCGGCTCATCCTCTGCCTCCTGCCGCGTTTCCTTCTCTGCCTCCATCAGATAGCGCACGCCCATGATCTCAGCCGCGAGTACGTTGTTCGTCTCGCAGTCAAGCAGATGGTTCGCCGCGTGCGAGCTGATTTTCTCCCAAACGACGGAGACCCGCCCCTTTTTGTCGCGCTGCTCTACGCGCTGCTCGGCGCAGACTTGATCGGCGTACTCACGCTCGATGTCGCGGTAGACATTCCAGCTCCCATGCGCCCCCGCGTCAATCGTCATGCGTGAGGCGATGAAGTTCTTCATCTGGTTGGGATCCATCACATAGAGCCTGAGGCCGAATCCTGCCGCCTGCTTGTCGAGGATGGTCACGTTGTAGCGGGATTTCAACGGCGTGCTCGCGCCCTTGGTTGGCACAAGTACGTCCATGTGACGCGCACAGAAGTTATATACATCGTCCGTGTTGTAGCCAGAGTCGATGCACGCAAGGTTGACGTTGCGGACAACGCCGTTCACATCCACATAGTTGCGGTTGATGACGGTTTCGAGGTCAGCCCACGTCTCCACGCGCCCCCAGTCCACGAGCCACGATGTCAGATGCGGCCCCCACGCCCGCACTGCGAACCAGAAATGATCGAGCTGCACGTCTATCCCACAAGTGAGCAGCTGCGCTTCCTCAGGCATTTGCCCGCGTTCGTACGGCAGTGCTTTCTCCATGACCACATCGGATTTCATCTTGCTGCTCTTATCCTCCCACGGTTCGGCAAGCCATGAGTTGATAAAATTCATGAGCAGTGCGGGTTCATCTTTGCTGGAAATGAATTTCGCCGCAACGTCCCCGAAGGTCAGCCACGGCGAATAGAGAGAGTTCAGATGATAGGCGACCTTGTGCGCACGTCCCTTTGCCTTTACCTCGCCACGCCACTCTCCCATGCGAAGCATGGCGGGCTTGTGGCGATCGTCGATGGTCTCGTGACAGTGTCTGCATTCGTAGTACGCTGCCATCCGCGCCTCGGTCTCATCCGCGCCCTCCGCCCACTTGATCTGCCTAAATTCAAGTGTCTGCATCTCCCCGCAGTGTGGGCATGGGACAAAATAGCGATATTGGATATCTGCTGTCTCCCACCCCTGCCATATATTCCCCGTCTTGAGCGTCGGCGTTGAAACCTTGACAATCTTGCGGTTGTAGAACGTCTTTGTGCGTTCGGCAGCAAGTTCCAACGGCCCCGCTTCCGCGCCCGTCCATTTCGGGAATTTGTCGATCTCGTCGAAAAAGATATAGCGTACAGGTCGGCTTGAGAGTTCGGATGGGCTGTTTGCGCCAACGAGGGCGATATACATATTGCCAAGGGAAAGTTCGAGGTCTTTGCTCCCACGCTCATCGAACTTTTCCGCGAGCGCGGGCGATAGTTTTATCATCGGCTGCAGGCGTTTTTCACTCGTGAACTTCGCCAGCTTTTCCGACGGATAGACAACGAGCATGGGCGCGGGGTCTTGTGCAATGGCATAGCCGATCATGTTCTGCTCGGCGGCGGTCTTGCCCAGCTGCGTCCCTGCACAGAATGTTATTTCGTGAATGAAATCTTCGTTGAACGCATCCATAACCGCTTTGAGATATGGCGTTTTCGATGTGTGCCACCGCCCCGGCGCGGCACTGTCCAATTCGGACAGAATACGGTATTTGTCCGCCCATTCGGATACGGTAAGTTTGTCAGGGGGACGTAATATCGTGAAGATTTCTTGAATATATGCGGGGAGCGCATTATTTCCTTTTTTTGCCATATATGCCACTCTTCGAAAGCTGTTCTAATGCCTCCCGTATACAGCTGTCAACGATTCCTTTCGCCGCCGTTGCGGTTTCTAAATCCATACTATCCAACTCAGCAGCAACCCGATGTCCAATCGCAAGAAGACTGTTCTTGAGTGAAACCAAAGCTAGCGTAAAGCCATGTGATATTTGTTCAACAGATACGTATTTCCCTTCCTGCACAGCAAGGCGGATTGCCTCCTGCTGCTTTTTGATCTCTTTCAAGTCCGCTTCTGCCTTGAGCTTGCGGACTTCGGGGGATTCTTTTCCCGCAAGCGCATCCGTCTTATAACGCCACTCCATGACATCTTTGAGATTCCATTTCCCGCGCCCGGCTTTCGGTGCTCCACGCTTTGCCCAATCCGTCATAGTATCGCGGTGGACGCCAAAAAATTCCGCCGCATCTTGCGTGCTGTAGATAAATTTGTCGTGCTTCTCTTTTGCCACGCACCCACCTCCTCAGCGGCCTCACCCACATTTGATGAATTGACGGATTGTTTTTTTCAATTTCATCGAGACACTTTTCGGGACTCGCAGACCCGTGCAGTTGCTTGCCCCTTGTAGTACCTGTAGCACCGGGGGTAGCCCCTGCACACATGCCTGCACAGCCCCCCTGCTGTGCTCTCACTTGCTTCGCGTTGCTCTCGTCTTGCGCTTCCGTCTGCGCGCGTGCGTCGCTGCTGTCTGCGTGTTACGCTTCGTCCATGTCTGCCGATGACGTAGATAGTCCTTGAGTGTCAGACGCTTCACCTCCGCATCATGCGCCAACGCAATACAAAAAGGACACTGCCGCAGCTGTGCCCTTAGTTTCTTAGCTTATACTATATCACAGGTCATATAGGCAATTCTAGGCAAACTTTTCGGGCACCTTGAATTGTGCCAATGCTCTTCCATGCAGCCACGTCACAGTTCGGAACGCGTACCCCATCCCTACCGCAATATACTCCCACGATTCGCCCTGCAAATAGCGGCGATGCAGCACTTCGCGATAGCGTCCGTCTGCGATCTCTCCAATTCGCTCTTTCGCCTCTTCGCGCATGGCAATCAGCTCATCCCATTTCGCATTGACCCGCTCAGCGTATTTCTCAAGTGCTGAGATCGCATCCGAAAGATCACCGATGTGTGAGTTGCTGACCTTGCCCTTATCGTATTCAATCGCCTTGAGATTCATCACATCATCTCGTGCACGCTGGTAATCCATCTCTGCACTCCGCAGATCGCGCTCAGCATCGCGGATACGTCTCAGATATTCTTTTGCTGTCATTCTGCTCCTCCCAAAACTCAATTGCTCTCTACCAGCTCCGGATTTTCATAGATATTACCGATCACCTCATAATGCACCATTGTTCCCTGATTCAAGTTCGGGTATATGCGTCCTGCAATGAACGGCTCTGCGACAAATCCGCAAGCAGCTGCGCTCCACCGAATCACATAATCCACCT
>CALIBA010000252.1 GCA_938045435.1 uncultured Selenomonas sp. | reverse complement strand
ATCGACGCGGCAAAGGGCGTTGAGGCGCAGACGCGCAAACTTTTCCGTGTCTGCCGTCAGCGCGGGATTCCCATCTTTACCTTTGTCAACAAGCTCGACCGCTTTGGCAAGGCGCCGCTCGATCTGATGGATGAACTGGAAAATGTTCTGGGCATCCGCTCCTATCCGATGAACTGGCCGATCGGCACGGATGGCACCTATCGCGGCGTCTACGACCGCGAGAAGAACCGCATCGAGCTCTTTGCCGAGGATGTGACGCACGGGCAGGAGACACGCGTTTCCGCGGTGTTTGAGATGGATGATCCCACGTGGAAGGAGCGCGTCGGAGAGGAGGCTGCCGCCGCGCTCTTTGACGACATCGAACTGCTGCGCGATGCGGGCGAGGAGTTCGACCGCGCGGCGGTGGATGCCGGCGAACTCACCCCCATGTTTTTCGGTTCGGCGATGACGAACTTCGGTGTGCAGAACTTCCTTGAGGCGTATATCCGCCTTGCGCCGCCGCCTGCGCCACGCACATCTTCGGATGGTGTGATTGCGCCGGATGACGAGCACTTTTCTGGATTTGTATTCAAGATACAGGCGAACATGAACCCCGCGCATCGCGACCGCCTCGCCTTTATCCGCATCTCCTCGGGCAAGTTCGACCGCAATATGAGCGTTTGGCACGCACCTACTGGAAAACTTATCAAGCTCGCGCAGCCGCAGCAGTTCCTCGCGCAGGACCGCCAGATCATCGACACGGCGTATCCCGGCGACATTGTGGGGCTGTTTGATCCCGGCGTCTTCGGCATCGGCGATACGCTCTGCGACCCCGCGCACAAGTTCAAATTCGAGGACTTTCCCGTGTTCCCGCCCGAGCGTTTTGCGCGCGTCGCGGCGAAGGACACGATGAAGCGCAAGCAGTTCGTCAAGGGCATCGAGCAGCTGACGCAGGAGGGGGCGATTCAGCTCTTCGAGCAGGTCGGCGCGGGTCTTGACAGCTACATCGTCGGCACCGTCGGAACGCTCCAGTTCGAGGTGCTTGAGTATCGGCTGAAAAGCGAATACAATGTTGACATCACCATGCAGATGCAGCCGTTTGAGACGGCGCGCTGGCTGGCGTTTCCCGACGGGCGTGTCATCAAACCAAGTGACCTGCGCGGCGCCGACCGCGGCATGTTCGTTCATGATCGGAGCGGCAATCCCGTCCTCCTCGTAAACAATGAGTGGGCGCTCGGCTGGATCCGCGAAAACAACCCCGATCTGCAGCTTGGACAGGTTCCGTTCGATCGCAGAGAGGCATAAAAAGAAAAAGACATTCCGTTGGCAGAATGTCTTTTTTTATCCTTATGCAGCGTTGGGAACAGACAGTATAATGCTTGTATGCACTGATTGATTTAGCACGGTCGTGGACAGTGCAGTGTCTGCCGCAGACTGAATCCCTGATCTTTGAGTGAAGCATTGAGATACTCCATGACATGCGGGGTGATGAGGATGAGTATAAGACCGAGGCTCTGCATATGGGCAGCATTCATGTGAGCTGCCGTAAGCTGCGGTACATAGTCTGCATCATCGCTCCCGATTACCTGCGCGCTGCCTGTCACTTGCAGGCTTTTTGCCGACCCCGGTCCTTTGTATTCATCATAGATGGCGAGAGCGATATTCTTGTTCTGCGCGAGGGCACGAAATTTTAGGCCGCCCTCAGAGAAAATGTAGAATTTCCCCATGCGGTATTTGTAGGTCAGGGGCGTACAGCGGATAAAGTCACCATCGGCAACGGCAAGCACACAGGTTGAATGCGCATTGATAAATGTTTCAATTTCTACTTTGCATTTCTGCTCCGGCATTTTGACGGCGTTTTTATCTTTTTCGATCCAAAATGAAGCGGCACGTACGTAATCCATCTGCAATCTCCTTTGATATTTGATAAATTGCGGTCTGTATTGAAAGGGGATGTTTCACCATGGCAGACGGGCATCCCGTTTTGTGCGTTATCTGCGTTCAGTCAGTTGGCGCAGCAACGCACGGCAGCCCGCATCCACATCGCGGTAGGTTGCGGCAAAGTCTCCTGTGTACCATGGGTCAGCGACGTCGCGTTGTTCTCCAACGAAAGAGAGAAGCTTGTGTACTTTTGCGCTTGGATCACCATCCGTGAGCCGATGGAGATCACGCATATTCTCGCGATCCATACCGATGATATAATCGTAGGTGTCATAGTCCGCGCGTGTCATGAGTGCAGCGCTTCTCCGCGTGAATGGAATGCCGTGTGCCTTTAGCACTTCCCTGGTGCCGCAGTGCGTATCATGGCCGATTTCGTCCGTGTGCAGCGCCCGTGATGCAACGCCGATCTCCGCTGTCAGCCCCGCTTCGTGTACGAGTTCCCTCATCACAAATTCTGCCATTGGTGAACGGCAAATATTGCCGTGGCAGACAAATAAAATTTTCTTCATAAATTGAGCCTTTCTTTGTGTCCGTCGTTTTCTCCATTGCCCCAAAGCGGTCAGGTGTTCCCTACGTATCGACAGCATATTTGGGGTTTCATTGTACTGGAAAAATACAATGAAGGCAAATGTTTGAGCATGTGTATCTAAAGGCGGCTTCTGCCGGGAAGTACAATCATTTGAGAATGAAAATTTGGTGTATACCTTAAAATAATATGCAAGAAAGATTAAAGATATGGGATAAATAAACGATAATGAAATAGGGTTATCATATATGCACCTTTGCCGTTCGTGATAAAGAACCATTCGTTTTTCTTGTATTTTAGCGATAAAGGTGTTAAAATGACAGTGGTGTACTGTCCGTGAGTAATTATTTTAGGAATAAGTATTCCCTCATGAGGAGATCAGTCCGGAGGATACTTTTAGGAGTTGAGAATCTATCGTGCGTAATGGAATGTATCCTGTAAGGAAGAAAAGGAAAATCGCTTGTGTCGGACTGGCAGCTGCGATTGGCGTATGGTTTGCGAGTTCCGGTATGACTGCCTTCGCTGCGCCGTCGCTCTCGCGTCCGGGGGCAGACGTTGCTGCGCAGGTGCCGCGCGCGGATATCGGTGTCGAGGACATGACACCGCATTATGTGCAGGACGACAACGAGACGCATTTCACTGTGGAAAATTTTGTCCTGGAGGCGCCGGATCTGGATCTTGATAAAGATGACCTGACAGAGATCCTTGAGGGAGCTATGGGGTCCAATAGGACGATTGCCGACCTGCGTCAAACGGTGGATCGTTTGACGGTGTACTGCCGTACCCACGGGTATCCGGCAGCGGCAGCCTATCTCCCACCACAAGAGAGTATGGACGGTGTGGTCGTTCTGCGCATCATTCCGGGGCGGTTTGATGAGATCAGTATTGAAAACCACAGCCGGCTCAAGACGAAAGTCGCAAAGACGATCATCGCAGGGCTGAAGGAAAACGAAGTCATTACAACGTCAGAACTTGAAACGGCGCTCTATTCCATATCAGATGCTACGGGTGCACGTGCTGTTGGTATGCTGAGCCCCGGCAGAGCGTTTGGTACGAGTAAGCTGACGGTTCGCATTGAGGAATCCAAAGCGACGAACAGCATCTTCTATGTGGAGAACTACGGGAGCAAGAGCACAGGACGCTATCGTTATGGTCTGCAAGAGACGTGGCATGACCCCTCGGGCAACGGCGACAAGGTGAGTGCCGGCGCACTGATTTCCAACGGAGATCTGCGCAATTTCTATGCGAACTATGAAACAGTGGTCGGACGCGGCGGCACAACGCTCGGTCTTGGCGTTGCGCGGATGGATTATAAGGTAGGCGGTGCCCTCAGCCACATCAACGCAGAGGGAAATTCTCTGACCGTGACGCTGTTTGGACAGACGCCGGTCTATCATCTGACGGGGCGCAGCCTGACATTCCGCTACGGTTACAACTACCGTGATCTGACGGATGACATTAAGGGCTTTGATCTCAATGGTGAAAAGCACACACACAGTTTCTATACGGGGCTTGTCGGCACGCAGAATATAGGGCGGCTTGCGCTGAACTACAGCCTCAATCTGACGATCGGCAATTTGCAGTATGACTCGGCATATTCGCGCGTACTGGGCGAGATGAGCCAAACGAATGATGGCCCCTATGGAAAACTCGAAGCCGATGTGACAGCTGTACACCGCCTTGGCAATGCGACAGATCTCATGATTAAGATGTCGGGACAGAAGGCAAATAAAAATCTCGATAGTTCGGAGGACTTCTACATCGGCGGCCCGAATGGCGTTCGTGCCTATGCACAGGGGGAAGGTTCCGGCGATGAAGGCTTTATTGGGACAGCAGAGCTGCGCTATCATACGCCGGTGCGTGGCCTTACCCTGAGTACGTTCTATGATACGGGAGCAAGTACGATCAACAAGAGCGGCGCAATTGGTGATGCGGACAATACGATGACGCTGCGCGGCTGGGGTGTTGCTGCCGCTTACAGCGAGCCGGGCAACTGGTTTGCTCGTTTGGATTACGCACGCCGCATTGGTCTTGACCCTGCGGTGGCGCAGAAGAATCGAGCGCGCGATCGGATTTGGTTCCTTATGGGCAAGATCTGGTAATACAATCTATTGATTGCAGAGGGCGTCGCGCATAGGGCGGAGATGAATGGGCTTAGTATGAGACTGCGACGAAAGCCGTGGATCGACACAGCGATTCAAGAGTATGCTGACTTTGTGACGCCCCTGGGGGGAGATTGGGTACGCCTATGCGGGGCGTGGCAGGATGCTTTTGGGCGTGCGGCGCCGCTTCATGTGGAGATTGGTGTCGGCAAGGGGGATTTTTTAACGGAACTTGCCGCACTGCATCCCAATGTGAACTATGTCGGACTAGAGGCACAGCAGGGGGTGCTCTACTTCGCTGCCCGTAAGGCAGCTGCGCGGGGACTTTCAAATATACGGCTTATTGTTTTCGATGCAGCGCATCTGTTGGAGTTGTTTTCTCCCCATGAAGTGGACTGCATCTATCTCAATTTCTCCGACCCTTGGCCGAAGAAGCGGCATGCAAAGCGTCGTTTGACAAGCGAAGGCTTCCTTGCGTGTTATCAGACCGTGCTCAAAAAGGACGGGAAACTCTGTTTTAAGACAGACAATACAGCTCTTTTTGCGTACTCACTTGCGACGTTGGCGCGTGAGGGGTGGTACCTTTCCAGTGTGACGCATGACCTTCATGCGGCAGATGATACGGGCAATATTATGACAGAGTACGAGCGTAAGTTCAGCGCTCGCGGCGCCTCCATTGCACGCCTTGTGGCCCACCCGCCGCAGGAGTATCTGTAATGCGTACGCGCTATATGCTCTTTAAGAGCGACACAGAGCCAATCGTCATTATCATGGTGATTCTCCTCGTGACCGGGACGATCAATGTCTTTAGTTCCAGTTATGTGCTTGCGGCGATGGATTTTGAGGATCCCTATTATTTCCTGTGCCGTCATTTACAGTGGTTGGGGCTTGGGACAGTCGCCTGCTATATCTGTCGTAAGGTGGACTATCAAAAGCGGCGCATGTCGATCTTTTTCGTTGCGTGTATCGTCATAGGAATGCTTATTCTTGTGCTGCTCACGGGCAGGACGGTGAACGGCGCACAGCGGTGGCTTGAGATTGGCAGCTTTGTCAGTTTTCAACCGGCGGAATTTGCAAAGTTGATGAGTGTGCTGTTAGGGGCGTTTTGCATCTCGGCATTGCTGGCAAAAAAAAGATTTCGTCTCGGAGCGGATTTCAATGTTGTGGCAGTGCCTTTTTTTGCGATTCTTTTAATGGCCATTTTCATTTACCGTGAACCAGATTTTGGTACTGCCTGCATCGTGCTTGGTGTCCCCCTTCTCATGGGGCTGATTCTGTTGCTGCGCACATGGTATTATTGGCTGTTCATCATGCCGATTGGCGGGATGCTGGTCTATCTCATCGGCGTGCTTCAGCCATATCGCATGAAGCGGCTGAGTGTGTGGTATGACCCTTGGTCGGATGCCCGCGATGCGGGCTATCAAATGGTGCAGTCACTCTCGACCATCGGTTCGGGTGGAATCTTCGGCATGGGCTTTGGCGATGGTGTCAGCAAATATGAGTATCTGCCGGAGGCACATACAGATTTCGCCTTTGCCATATTTAGTCAAGAGCATGGATTTTTGGGCGTTCTCCTTATTTTCTTTCTGCTTGCCGTATTGCTTCTTGTGTGTATGCGCGTCGCTGCGCGGGCGAAAGACCCCTTTGGTCAAGTGCTTGCACTTGGCATTGTTTTTCTCGTGCTCGGACAGGCTTTTGCAAACCTTGCGATGGTTGCGGGGCTGCTGCCGGTTGTGGGCATACCGCTCCCCTTTATTAGTTATGGCGGTTCATCTCTCATCGTGACGATGGCAGGCATGGGGATGCTCCTTGGCGTTGCTGACCGTAGCCATGCACAGACATCCGCAGAGAAAAAAAAGTCTGCCGTGCTCATAGAGGAGCCGAAGGAGCGACGCAGCCACATACATGTGGTGCGCTGAATATTATAAACAACAGGCAGCTGTGCGTGCACCCATAAATGCACAGCTGCTTTTCTATTTTGAATGCTGAGGACCTTTTATGAGAGAGATGAGACGAAAGGATCGTAGGTTGACGGAGGACGAAGCACGCGATCTCCTTCATCGCGGAGAATATGGTGTTCTTGCGATGGCGATGCCAAGCGGACGACCGTATAGTATTCCCATTTCCTATGTATATGATGAAGAATGCTGCGCTGTCTATATGCATGTGAGCGCGGAGGCAGGGCAGAAGATGGACAATATCTTATATGATCCGCATGTTTGCCTGACAGTTGTGACGGGGACAGAGGTTCTTCCCGCGCAGTTTGCAACAAAGTACTGGTCGGTCAATGTATTTGGCACACTGCATATTGTGGAGGATGCCGCAGAAAAGCACCACGGACTTCTTGCCCTTGTACGTAAGTATGCGGCACAGTACGAGGAAGAGGGGGTGAAGTATATTGCGGCGGCATCGCATCGCGTACATGTACTGAAGCTGCAAATTGCAGTCATGACCGGGAAAGCACGCAAGAAATAACAGCGCACTGCAATATATGTTAAAGAGCAGCTTTGAGATATGCAGTGCAGGATGGACATGCATGCTATTTTTGGAGAGAAGACGAGAAAGATGCGCTAGGGAAAGTGTAAATATAAAACTTTGTAAAATATGCGTTGACAAGCTTTTTGACGGATGATA
>CALIBA010000251.1 GCA_938045435.1 uncultured Selenomonas sp. | reverse complement strand
CATGGATCTCGAACGCGATACGCAGGAACTGCGCATGCGCATCGACAAGAATGCACCGCCGACGGAGCTCTCAAATCGCGTTTATGATCCGATTGCCGCCATTGTGAGTAAAACGAATGACTATGCGGCGGCAGAGCAGAAGGCAATCACGCTTACGCGCGCCGCGGCCGATCCCCAGGCCATGAAGGAGAAAAAACCTGCAGAACAAGCGCGGCTGTTGGAGCTCGTTCTGCTGCGCGAGTCGCCGGTGGCGCTTTTTATCAGTGACGAGGTCGGTGCGATCCGCCGCTACTTCGCACCCATTTCGCCCGCGCACGAGGAGACGGCGCACGAGGCGGAGACGCGTGATGAAAAACCTCTCGACAAATAGTGCGTTTTGGGATATAATGCGGATTGTGTCTTGCAGCGCGCTCGTAGTCCAGTGGATAGGACGTTAGCCTCCGGAGCTGAAAGCGTGGGTTCGACTCCCGCCGAGCGCACCATCGCTGTCATTAGGCCCTGCATCAAAGAAAGTGCAGGGCTTTTATCATTGAAAGAATGCTCTGCCAACAGCAGGACTTATACTATATTTACAGAAATATAACATGATTCATAACCAAAATGCTATATGTAGAGGTGTCTCATTGAATCCATGAGGGGAGTATGTTATAATACAGACAAAGTAAGCGGCGCGTGGAGCCGCAGTAGGGAGGTATGACTTTGAATGTTGCAAAGCCGATCTATGTGATCGGACATCGCAATCCCGATACAGATTCTATCTGCTCGGCGATTGGATATGCGCACCTAAAGCAGGCGATGGGCGTGAATGCCATTGCTGCGCGGGCCGGAAAAGTGAATAAGGAAACGAAGTTCGCCCTAGAGTATTTTCACGTAGAACAGCCGCTGCTCATTCCAGATCTCTATCCTAGGGTCAAGGATATAGCCATGGACTGCAAGATTGTTGTCCGCCAACATGATACGCTGCGTAATCTCGGTGAGATTTTGCGTGAAAATGATCTGCGTTCCATACCGGTGACAGACAGCAAAGGCTTTCTTGTCGGAATCGTTTCGGTCAGCGATCTTGCAAAGCGCTATTTTCAAGAACTCGGCATGACGAATCTATCAGATATGCGCGTGCGCTATCGGGATATCATCCATGCGACGGACAGTACCGTTCTCGTTTCCGGTGAAGAGGGCGACACGATCAAGGGGCAGATTCGTATTGCTGCTGGCAGTGTGGAGACCATTCACAAACTCGTTAAGGAACATGATATTGTTTTAGTTGGAGATCGGCGGACAGAGACCGTCCTCTCTTGCATTAGGCAGGGGATCTCTTGTCTCATTGTGACAGGAGATGGAAGGGTTCCCGCAGAAGCGCTCGAAGAGGCAGAGAAACGCGGCATTTTTGTTCTCTCAACGCCCTATGATACTTATACTGTGGCACGTCTCATCAACCAATGTGTGCCTGTACGCCGTATTATGCATGAAAATCCGATCTGCTTTAAGCCGCTTGATCTTCTTTCGGATATTAAGGGGACCATGGAGGAGACAAATTTCCGTAATTATCCTGTCCTCGAAAATGGTCGAATTGTCGGTCTTGTCAGCCGTGATCGTCTCGTCGTTTCCGAGCCTGCCCAAGTGATTTTGGTCGATCATAATGAACGTAATCAAGCGGTCGAAGGTATTGAGGAAGCAAAAATTATTGAGATTATTGATCATCATCGGTTTGGTGGAATCAGTACCAGTGAGCCGATCTATACGCATGCGGAACCAGTCGGATGTACAGCAACTATTGTCTCTAATATGCACTGGCAAAATGACATAGACATTCCGCCATCCATTGCGGGACTTTTGCTGTCGGCGATTATCTCTGATACCGTGCTCTTTAAGTCTCCAACCTGTACGCCTGTTGACAAACAGGTGGCGGAGCGTTTAGCGGATATTGCAGATGTAGATATTAATGAATATGGTCTTGAGATGCTCAAAGCAGGTTCTAGTGTCAGCAATATGACGCCAATGGAGATCGTGCGCAATGATCTCAAAGAGTTTACCATCGGGTCCTATCGCGTCATCGTCAGCCAAACTTCTGTCATGGATACGAAGGAAATCATGGCGAAAGAGGATGAATTACTTGCAGCGATGAAGTCTATCTGTGATAGTGAGGGCTTTGACTTAAGTCTTGTGATGATTACGGATATACTTGAAGAAGCGACCTATTTGCTCTATAGCGGATCGCCGCGCACGCTGATTGGCGAAGCATTTCGAAAGGATACGAGCGGGACACATCTTTACCTGCCAGGAGTTATGTCGCGGAAGAAACAAATTATTCCTCCGCTCTCAGAGGCAGTTAAACGTATTAAAACATAATCAAGTGGATGAATCTGACAGAATGGTAGGGGCGGAGTTTGCCATGTGTGGCGGCCCCGCCTTTCTTTTTGGATGAAAAAGGAGACTTCATGGATCTGTTTCAAGGTCTGAATGATGCGCAGCAGGAGGCTGTAGCCTGTCTTGAAGGGCCACTTCTCATTGTGGCCGGAGCAGGCTCTGGAAAGACACGTGTACTTACTTACCGCATTGCCAATCTTCTTGCACATGGCGTAGCAGCATATCGTATTCTAGCCATTACATTCACGAACAAGGCAGCGCGTGAAATGCGGGATCGTGTAGATACACTGATCGGTGAGGCAGCGCATGATGTTTGGTTGAGTACGTTTCATGCGTTTTGTGCACGTCTCCTGCGTGTGGAGATCGAGCATCTTGGCGGGTATGAAAAAAACTTTATCATCTATGATGCGTCAGACAGCAAAGGCCTCATTCGTGAATGCTTAAAAGAGCTGAATCTCGATGAAAAACATACAGCACCAGGTGCAGTACAGTCACATATTTCAGACGCGAAGAACCGTTTACTCGGGGTAAAGCAGTTTACGGAGCAAGCAGAGGATTTTTTTTCACAGCAGGTTGCAAAAGTATATGAGCTTTATCAATCGAAGCTCTTTGCAAACAATGCGCTTGACTTCGATGATTTGCTGATGCTGACGGTTGAGCTGCTTTCAAAGAATGAGGCCGTGCGGACGAAGTATCAGGAAAAGTTTCGTTATATCCTTGTTGATGAATACCAAGATACGAATGGTGCACAGTATCAGATAACGAAACTGCTTGCGGCGGGGCATCACAATATCTGCGTTGTTGGCGATGCGGATCAGTCCATCTACGGCTGGCGCGGTGCGGATATGCGGAATATCCTAAACTTTGAGCGGGACTATCCAGAGGCAACGGTAATTCTGCTGGAGCAGAATTACCGTTCGACTAAAAATATATTGATGGCGGCAAATGCAGTTATTGAGAATAATATAGAGCGGAAGAAAAAGAAACTTTGGACGGACAATGCTGAGGGCGATCCCATTGTCGTCTATGAGGGATTTACGGAAAAAAATGAAGCATCCTATATCGTACGCGAGGTCGAGCGTCTGCATACGATATATCATATTAAATATGGGGATGTTGCGGTGCTCTATCGTACGAATGCACAGTCGCGCAATATTGAAGAGGCATTTTATGCGGCAGGCATTCGCTACTCAATGGTGGGTGCGATGCGTTTTTATGATAGGCGTGAGATCAAGGACATCATTGCATATCTTCGTGTCGTCTATAATCCGCGTGATACATTAAGCCTTCTGCGCATCATCAATGTACCGCGTCGTGGGCTCGGGCCGACGACACTGAGCCGTATGCTTGAAACG
>CALIBA010000250.1 GCA_938045435.1 uncultured Selenomonas sp. | reverse complement strand
ACCCCGGACGTGCCGCACGCATCGCAGGCCAAAATTCGCCGTTGCTCGCGATGGGGCGGACAAAATCGCGCGCACGCGGATAAAAGAATGCACGCAGATCTTCGCTGTCCAGCTCATAGCCCTCCTCCAGCTCATGCGCACGTGGATAAATCCCAACCGTCGCATCGGCAAAGTCCACCGTACCGTCCTCATCGACCACCTCGCGCGTCTCAAGCCGCAGTGTATGATTTTCGCTGCGCACGGCAAGCTTAAATGTCTGCCCTGGGAACTGAGACGCACTGTATACGGCATCCCGTGCCTGCCCGCCGAAAACAGCGGGCAGATTGCCGTCGATGGATGGATGAACGGGGAATCCGGCAAGATGTCCAAGGGCTGCATAAATATCAACAACACTCGTTAGCTCTGGCGTAATAATCCCCTTTGGAACCCCTGCACCACGCATCATCCATACAGCACGCGTTGAATTTTCACTCAGGACATCCACCACATCTTTTGCAGGACTAAACACAGAGTTTCCATGATCGGAATACAAGTTGATGATGTATTCGTCTTCTGCATAATGCCCTTCGATATAGGAGAGCAAATATCCAATACTGCGGTCAACATCAGCCAGGGATCGCCAGAACTGTTCTTGGTAGATCGCAAGTTTTGGCAGACGCACACTTGCAATATTGGGCGCCATTTCAAAAAGGCGCTGAGAAAAGGGGAGATGCGTTTCGACCGCATCCATGAATTTGAAGCCTTTTGCATTCCATGGATGCACATCAATCACGTGGAGAAAGAGAAATTGATCCGTCTCGTCAAATGCCTCCAGATGGCGGATGGTGCGGTCGGCGGCTTTGGATGCAGATAAGACCCACGGCGTGTCAATGATGCGGTCATACCCACGCATGGCGCCACAGTGGATCCCCTCACCACATGCCATAGGAGCAGCACAGTAATAGCCAAGCGCCTTCATGCGCTCTGAAACGGGGTGCATATCACGCGGAATCTCGTGACTGTCCTTTTCGTTAAAAACATGCAGATGGTGTGGATAATATCCTGTTTCGATCGCCGGCAGAGAGGGATAGGTATGTTCAGAGCAGGAAAAATGCTGGTCGAAAATCGTTCCCCCTGCAAAGAATTCTGCAATATGGGGCATGCAGGAGGGGAACTGTGTCCGCGCAATATTCCACGAAAGCGCATCGACAAGAATGTTCAGAACCAGTTTCCTGCGGCTGGTATGGTGCCCCAGCAGAATGGGGGTCCCGACAGCATAGGGCGTATTTTCTTCGGCATGCAGCACGGCACTTTCATTGAGCCTGAAATAACTGAACGCCCACTTGCCGAGGTATGCTGTCTGCATGGGCAAGGAGGCGGTCTGTATGGACAGCTCTTGATCTGGCTGTGTGCCTGCAAGCGGAAGAATGACCTCCCTGCCCTCCGGTACATCTACCGTATACTCTCCCGTGACTTCCTGTGCCTTTTGCAAGTCAAATACAAAGTCACGGTAGCCAAAATTGGCAAACCACTCTGTCGTGCGTGCTTGTGCGACGATATAACTCTTATCTGAGAGAAATTCATTTTCTGTATAGCAGCCAACCCAAAAACGCGCACTACCGTCGGGCATCGTCAGCGGCAGGGTTTCGCCGATAAAGACATCACAGCGAAAACAAACGGCATTGTTTTCTATATAAGCACGGCGCTGGGCAAGGGGGACATATCCACCGACACCGACGGCAACGCTCATCCTATTCAGCCCCTCACGCTCTGCATCAGCAGGAAGGTGCGCAGCGGGCTCCGGCGCACCGTATAGGCCAAAAGCATAGCCCTGCATCGTACATCCTTCCACAGCACGTCCCAAATGCTGATAGGCAGATGCCAACACCTTCCACACTTCATAGTTCACGGGACGTTTTTGGTAGGCACGCTCCCCGCACACGGCGGCTCCTTCGGCGTCGCCATGGTGCAGGAGATACCGCGCGGCAAATATATCGGCGCGCTCGGATTCAGGGGTCTCCTCCCGATAGGCGGCGAGCTGCACAAGAAAATCATCGTCATATGCACCGCGCTCTGCGCGCGCCAAAAGATCCGCAAAGAGTTCATAAGCGCGTGCATTGTTTTTCCAAAATACAGTGAGATCCTCTCTCATATCTGCCCCTCTTTCTCCCCGAACCACCCCGGACGTGCCGCACGCATCGCAGGCCAAAATTCGCCGTTATTGGCAATGGGGCGCACAAAGTCGCGTGCACGCGGATAGAAGAATGCACGCAGATCTTCGCTGTCTATCTCATAGCCCGCCTCTAGCTCATGCGCACGTGGGTAAATCCCAACCGTCGCATCGGCAAAGTCCACGGTGCCGTCCTCATCGACCACCTCACGGGTTTCAAGACGCAGTGCATATGTCTGATTCCGTACAGCGAGTTTATAGGTTTGCCCCGGGAACATGGATGCACTGTATACGGCATCTCGTTCCTGCCCGCCAAAGGCGGCAGGCAAATTACCGTCAATATCAGGGGCTACCGGGAAGCCGCATAGATGCCCCAGCGTTGGATAGATGTCTGTAATACTCGTGAGTTCATCCGTGACAACGCCTTGCGGGACCCCTGCGCCGCGGAGCATCCATGCGGCTCCCGTGGAATACTCTCCAATGATGTCAACATCTCCTTTTTCGAAGGTAGGAGAAAAAACCGATACCCCATGATCGGAATAGAGATTGACAATATATTCGTCTTCTGCATAGGTTTCTTCGATATAGGAGAACAGCTGTCCCAGATGACGGTCGGCATGGCGCAGCTTCCCCCAAAACTGTGCTTGATATAATTCGTTGTTTGGCAGACGCACACTTGCCATAGACTGTTCAATATCAATGCCGCGCCTAGCGAGCGGGATCTGTGTCTCGACAGATGTGAGGAATTTGAACCCCTTCGCATGAAATGGATGTACATCTGTGATGTGGAGAAAAAGAAATTGATCAGTTTCGTTAAAGGCATCAATATGACCGATGGTACGTTCCACCCCCTCAGAGGAGGGAAGATGCCATGATGCCATGGTAATCCGATCATAGCCGCGCATAAGCCCGCAGTATATGCCGTTATTGCTTGCCATAGGAGCGCTGCAATAATAACCCAAACGCTTCATCGACTCAGCAAGGGTCACGCAGTCCGGAAAAAGCTCATGACTGTCACGTTCGTTAAACAGGTGTGTATGCTGCGGATAACGACCCGTCTCTATGGCAGGATGTGCGGGATAGGTATGTTCTGAAGTAGAAAATGTTTGCCCAAAAATGAGTCCCTTTGTAAAAAACGATGCAATATGCGGCATACACGCCGGGAAGCGCGTCCGTACGACCGGCCATGAAAGTGCATCAAAAAGGATGTTTAATACAAGTTTTTTGCGTTGTGGATGATGTCCTAAATAAATGGGAGTCCCAACTGCATAGGAAGTGTCACTTTCTGCGTGCAGTGTTGTATCCTCACTGAGGCGAAAATAGCTAAATGCCCACTTGCCAAGATAGAACGCTGTTTTTGAATGCGATGTTTGGAGTGTGATCTTTTGTTCCGTCTCCTCTGTGCCGGCAAGAGAAATTAACAGTTCTTGTCCTTTGGGGACATGGATTTGAGTCGTGCCTTGACATTCACGTGCTTTATGCAGATCAAAGAAAAAATCCCGATGCCCATAATCCATAAACGCATCGCAATGACGTACTGCGGAAATCATATAACTCGGTTCTGACAAAAAGCGACTCTCCGTGTAGATGCCAACCCAAAAGCGTGCACTGCCTGTCGGCATCGTGAGAGGAAGATGCTCTCCGACAAAGATGTCGGAACGAAATGACATTTGACTGTTTTCGATGACCGCACGTCTTTTCGTAATCGGTGCATAGTTCCCCCATCCTACAGCCATAGAAAGCCGTCCAAGTTCTTCCTGTAAAGACTCCTCTGTCAGATTGATCTGTAGGGGTGGTGCCTGATACAGTCCATAAGCATAGCCCTGCATGGTGATGGATTCCATGGCACGGCCAAGTCCTCTATAAGCCTTTGCCAGCACCTTCCACACTTCATAGTTCACGGGACGTTTTTGGTAGGCACGCTCCCCACACACGGCGGCTCCTTCGGCGTCGCCATGGTGCAGGAGATACTGCGCGGCAAATATATCGGCGCGCTCGGATTCAGGGGTCTCCTCCCGATAGGCGGCGAGCTGCACAAGAAAATCATCGTCATATGCACCGCGCTCTGCGCGCGCCAAAAGATCCGCAAAGAGTTCATAAGCGCGTGCATTGTTTTTCCAAAATACAGTGAGATCCTCTCTCATATCTGCCCCTCTTTCTCCCCGAACCACCCCGGACGTGCCGCACGCATCGCAGGCCAAAATTCGCCGTTATTGGCAATGGGGCGCACAAAGT
>CALIBA010000249.1 GCA_938045435.1 uncultured Selenomonas sp. | reverse complement strand
TCTGTCCCATTCGCGTTGCCGTTGCACGCATTACAGTGGATGGAGATGAATACGTCCGCACCGCTGCGGTTGGAAGCGGAGACAACTTCATGGAGGCTATCAGATTGCAGACAGCCGACCACCTCCACACCTGCGGCAGTAAGATAGCCCGCCACAAGGTCTGCGACGTTCTTTGCAACGTCACATTCCCGCAGCCCGTATCCGCAGGCGCCGGGGTCGGGATTTCCGTCTGGGGCGTGTCCTGCGTTTAGAAAAACTTTCATTGTGCTGCCTCCTTTGGCATTACGCCGCATTCTTCACAAAATCAATAAACGATTCGCAGATTGATAAATCCACGAACCGTTTACATCGGTTGATGACATCTTCTTCTATCCACGGAGGGATTTCTTCCACCTCGTCATACCGTCCGTAATCCCCGAACATACAGGCCATTCCCACATTCCGCGCCTGAACAGCTTCTTCAAATGTTTGATAATAACCAAGGTGTATATCATGCTGACAAATCTTGATTCTCGCACGATATTTTCCGCGAGGTTTGTAGAAGCTGACACCCGTTACCCCGGAAGTGTTGTTTCTCTGCCGTGGTTGGTTGCATTGATTCTGCTGATGCGTACAAATTCTGAGATTGCACAGACGATTGTCCAACGTGTCCAGATTGATATGATCAACTTCGTAACCCTTGGGGACATCCACCAGATGACGATGCAGCTGTTTTCTGTGTCTGTCCATCACATAAAGGATTTTCCCCGTCAAATCACGGTAATTACGATAAAAGCTGATGCCGGCGATCTTATCCAAGGATGCAGTATCTACCATAAAGACGATGCCGTCAGGAAGATGCCCGTAGGCAACGCTCCCGTCCTCGGAAAACGTATATTTCACATTGCACACGTCCTCATCCCCCTTTCTTCCGGCCTTTTTGAATGTCATTTATCGTGGCATCCTTCATGCCAAGCTCTTCTGCTGTGGGGATATATACCTCGGAGCAGGGGAGCTTTTGCCCGTCACGGATGATATGCACATCCTCTGTATTTCCACGATATGCCACAAAACGGCGCACAATCGCCGAGGCATAAACAGGATCAAGTTCCATCAGATATGCCGTGCGATCCATTTGCTCTGCTGCCATCAATGTCGATCCACTGCCGCCGAACAAATCCAAGACGATGCTGTTGACCAGAGAGGAGTTTTTCATGGGGTATGCGATGAGTGGGAGCGGTTTTGTTGTCGGGTGCAGTTTCGACTTGCTCGGGCGGTCAAATTCCCAAACGGTGGTCTGCTTTCTGTCACCGTAGAATTTGTGCTTTACGGTGTCCTTGAATGCGTAGATGACAGGCTCATGGCGCATTTGATAATCAAAGCGTCCCAGAACAAGAGACTGTTTTACCCAGATACAGGTTGTTGAGTAGTGAAATCCGGCAGCAACAACGGCATTGTAGAAGTTGACCTTTTCCGCATCCGAGTGAAAGATGTATATGGCAGCCCCATCCGCGAGATTCTCATAGGCGTTTTTGAATGCAGAAAGCAGGAACTGATAGAACTCCTCGCCCTTTAGGTTGTCGTTCATGATTTTCATGCCTGTGCCGCCTGTGTAGTTACACGCATACGGCGGGTCGGTAATGCACACATTCGCTTTTTTGCCATCCATGAGAAGTTTTACATCCTCGGGTTTTGTAGAGTCGGCACAAAGGAGACGATGCTTGCCCAAAAGCCACAAATCACCGGCTTTTACGAAAGGCTCTGCCTGCAGGGCGGCATCTTCGTCGAAATCATCTTCCTGCGCCTCGTTATCGTCTGCGGCAAACAGATCGGCAATCTCGGACTCATCGAAGCCCGTGAGCGAGATGTCGAAGTCCATGCCTTGCAGGGCTTCCATCTCGACGCGCAGCATATCTTCATCCCATCCCGCATCAAGTGCGAAGCGATTGTCTGCGAGGATGTAGGCTTTCTTCTGGGCTTCCGTGAGGTAATCCACAAAGACGCACGGAACTTGCTCGATGTTCTCCTCCTTTGCGGCGAGGATTCTGCCATGTCCCGCTATGACGTTGAACTCCCTGTCAATGATGACAGGATTCACAAAGCCGAACTCACGCAAAGACGAGCGCAGCTTGGTGATCTGCTCCTTCGAGTGCGTTCGTGCGTTGTTTACATAAGGGACGAGCTTTCCGATGGGGACAAGCTGCATTTCGGATGTCATTTTTCCCAAGATCTACACCTCCTGCAATAAAAAAAGCGACCTACGTCGCCAACTGTATGTTTTG
>CALIBA010000248.1 GCA_938045435.1 uncultured Selenomonas sp. | reverse complement strand
AAGGAGCTTTCCGCCGGGCCGGAGCACGGCGACCATGCTTTTTCCCTTGGAGACATCAATACAGACTCCGTTCATGAGAATCCCTCCAAACAATAGATTTGTTGCAATGGTAAACCAAACTCCTCATTGCCGATTCGATCTATTGAGGGCTGACACGAACGTGCAGGAATGCAGTTCTACCTGCATCAAACGAACAACTGGGAATGGGAGGATGGCTGACGGACTGTCTTACGGACGTAAAGTTCCAGGAGGTCTTCGTCAGACCAATGCACTCTCATTCTACAGCTTAGGTAATGAGGTAGACAAGGGAGCGGTCGCGTACCGCTTCCCTGATCTATAAATCTATTGTAATAGGAACCACTGATAAATTCAGCACCATCATCTTGGCGCATCTTTTTTGCCCGCTTTTCGTCGGCAAATCCTCCACAGAGCACCACTCTGCGTCCGGTTTGCCTCCTCAATCGGACGAAAAAATCTACGCCAATCTGAGGGTCTATTTTATCAGCGATTCCTTAAAGACCTCCTCTCGCCCCAACACGTTCGTTGGAAATTTGTACTCCGCTTATGTTACAAATTTGCTCGACCATAACAAATTCTCGTATGCAAATCACGTTCTTACAGAGGAGGTGAATGGATGAATCTTGCTGCAATATATCAGCCGCTGCTCATCATCGCAGCAGCACTGGCAGGAATCGGCCTCGGATATATGGCACCATTCTGCGAGATCGCCTCGCATATCACCACGCCGGCACTCATGGCGCTGCTCTACATTGTTTTTCTCTCCGCAGACGGCAGTGAGCTGCGTGCGGCGTTCCAGAATGTCCGCTTCACACTGACCGCCACCGCAGTCAATTTCCTGTGGACACCCGTTTTTTCCTATGGACTGGGACTTCTTTTCTTTCGTGAGAACATCGATATGCAGCTTGGGCTGATGATGCTCCTCGTGACACCATGCACGGACTGGTATCTCGTCTTTACGGCGCAGGCACGCGGCAACACAGTGCTCGGTGCCTCGATCTTGCCGCTGAACCTCGCACTGCAAATTCTGCTTCTGCCTGTCGATCTGGCGCTGTTCTACGGGGATGCCATCCGTATAACCGACGCGGAGGTCGTTCGCAGTGCTCTGTTCGTGCTTCTCCTGCCGTTGGGACTCGCGGCGTGCAGCAATGCACTTGGACGCATCTCCCCGCTTATGGCACGCAGCATCGCTCATCTTCGCACACGGGGAGACGCGTTGCAGCTTGGCTTTCTCATGACTGCCGTCCTCGCTATGTTTGCATCGGAAAGTGCGGTACTGTTTGCACATCCGAAACTCTTCGCCGATATGCTCCTCGTCATGCTGATCTTCTTCAGTATCAACTACGTGCTCGTACGTCAGCTCGGTGTACGTCTGGGCTTTCGGCGGGCAGACCTCACGGCACTCAGCTTCACCACGCTCGCACGCAACTCGCCTCTTGCCCTTGCGATTGCCGCCGCTGCATTCCCTGATCGTCCACTGACCATACTCGCACTCATCATCGGGCCGCTGATCGAGCTGCCTATACTCGCTCTAATTGCGCAGCGCATCCGAAAGACACAGACCCACGAATGATATCTGCTTCTCCTCCGGACAGGAGCTTGACGGGTTTTTCAGCGATTTCTTCATATATGAGCTCTTGTAGACAGCAAAAAGCGCGCCCCCTAGAGAGCGCGCTTTTCTTATTTTTTCAGCTGTTCCGATGAATGGCAGCAGTTTTGGAGGGATTCACATGAACGCTGTCGGTATTGATGTTTCCAAGGGCAAAAGCATGGTCGCCGCACTCCAGCCCGGTGGAAAGCTCCTTGCCCGCCCCTTCGAGGTGATCCACACCAAGAACGGCATCAGGGAACTCATTTCCTTTGTCCGCAGTTTGGATGGAGATACACGCATCGTCATGGAGCACACAGGTCGTTACTACGAGCCGATGCTCCAATGGCTTGCCGCTTCCGATCTTTTCGTATCTGCCGTCAATCCCAAACTTATCAAAGACTTTGGAAACAACACGCTGCGCAGAGTCAAGACGGATAAAGCCGATGCCAAGAAGATTGCTCGTTATGCCCTTGACAACTGGTGCGATTTGCGTCAGCATACAGGCATGGATACCACACGCACAAAGCTCAAAACCATGAATCGGCAGTTTGCCTTCTGTATGCGGCAAAGAACTGCCTGCAAGAACAACCTCATCGCCCTCACCGATCAGGTCTATCCCGGTGCCAACACCTATTTTGAAAGCCCCGCCAGAGCGGACGGCTCGCAGAAATGGGTGGATTATGTCTGTACGTTTTGGCACGTCGATTATGTCTGCGCTATGAGTCTTTCTGCCTTTACGGAGCGTTACCGCAAATGGTGTCATCGCCACGGCTATAACTTTCAGCCGGACAAGCCAAGGCTGCTCATGGAAAAGGCAAAGGATCTCATTGCGATGCTCCCGATGGACAAGACGACGAAGATGTTGGTGCAGACCTCCATCGCCCAGCTCAATGTGCTGTCCAAGACGGTGGAAGCCTTGCGCACGCAGATGGTCGCGCTTGCCGAGCAGTTGCCGGAATACCCCGTTGTGATTGACATGAACGGTGTCGGTCCGACACTTGCAAGCCAGCTGATCGCGGAGATCGGCGACATCACCCGTTTTCCTCGGCGCGGCTCATTGACTGCTTTCGCAGGTGTCGATCCGGGGGCAAAGCAGTCCGGGACAATGTAGCTAAGGAGCAACAAGACATCCAAGGCAGGGTCTCCGCATCTAAGGAGAGCGCTGTTTCAGATTGTATCAGGACTCTTGATGCGTGCTCCCGACGATCCAGTCTACAACTTCATGGCCAAGAAACGCTCCGAGGGAAAACCTTACTACGTCTACATGACAGCAGGGGCAAATAAGTTCCTGCGCATCTACTACGGACGTGTGAATGAGTATTTAGCGGGTCTTTCCAAAGAACAAGAATAGCGTTTTACCTCAGCCCTTCGGTCGGTACTTATGCGGCGACCTGTTTGCTGTACTCAAAACCCGCTTGCAACAACCCCTCATCTTTTTACTGTCGAGGGGCTGACTATATCTTTTTCCTTCACACTGCTCACAGACTTGAACGACCGGATCCATAAAAGCCATTTCTGTGATGACTACACCTTTCCCCTTACAATGAGGATAGGCGCCCTTGCCGTTATAACTGAATAATTGTGCCGACACATGATTGGCTTTTCCAAACAAACTTCTAATGGGAGCTAAAATAAGAGGTTGCCGATGAACTGTCCCCTTTGTCAAGGACATTTTGAAAGAAGGGATTTGTTTCATCTGCT
>CALIBA010000247.1 GCA_938045435.1 uncultured Selenomonas sp. | reverse complement strand
GAATCTGCCACGCTTGAAAACAACAGAAAGCGCGTCACAGGCGGGGGCAGAGCGTGCAGCAAATGCACTTTTAGTGGAGCGTGACAAGCTCAAACGAATGCAGCTGCGCTACCATCTCGGCAGTGCATCCAGACTTGCGCAGACATTGACAGATGGAGTGCCATGCCCCGTTTGTGGTTCCCTTACACATCCAGTACCTGCGATGCACGATGAGGATATTCCTTCGGATGCACAGCTCGAACACTGTGCAGATGTTGTGGAAACGGCTGAGGTGGAGCTACAGAAACTACGGCAGCAGGCCGCAGATGCAAAATTCAAATATGAGAGCAGTCAGCGGGAATGCGCAGAGAAAAAAGAAATGCTGGAAGAACTGCTTGGACAAGACATGCTTTCAGCATTCGAAAAGCGTGTGGCAGAGCAGCGTGATCATCTGCTGTATGCGGAGAAGGAATACAATATCTCCGTACCCCTCCTTGAACAAAAAAAGAGCAAGCTGCTGTCGGTGCAGAAGGAACGGAAAGATCAAGAAAATGCGATGCAGCGTGCGCACGATCTTTTGCGCATGAGAGAAGGGGAGAAGGCGTCCCTTGAAAAGCAAATTCCAGAGGAATATCGTGATATAAACAGGCTGGAGCGTGAGATTTCAAAACTACAGCAGTTTGCAGAACATCAGAAAGATTTATACCAGGAGGCACAGAAGAACGAAAAATTGGCAAGTACATCTCTTGCAAGTGCGGAGACGGCACATGCAGCGGATGTGCGCTCAGCTGCCGAGGCGCTTCAGCAGAGTGAGGAGGCACAGAAAGCATTTCGTGCAGCACGCGAAGAAGCAGGTTTTGCATCCGAGCAGGATTATCGTGAAAGCATCGCAGGAAAATGGTCAGATGCGGCATATTTGGCATCCGAAGGAGACCGTATCAAAAGGTATGATACAGAGCGCAAAACTGCAGAGGCACTGCTCCAAAAAGCACAGGCAGCAGTCAACGGGCTCTCAGCACCCGATATGCCTTCTCTGTTCTCAGCGGAGCGTGAGGCAGATGAAAGTGTGCGGAATTGTATGAAAGAACAGGGTAGCCGCATGGCTCGTCTGAATGCTTTGCAGCGCATCATGAAGGAGATTGATACGATGCTGCAGACGGGGGAGAAGCGGGATGCCCGTTACCGCATCGTGGGGAAATTAGCCCATGTTGCAGCAGCGAAATCGCCTTATCAGACGCACTTTCAAACTTATGTACTCCGATCAATTTTGAGCGATGTTATCGAGGCAGCGAATCAACGTCTTGTGATGATGAGCCGCGGCCGTTATCGTCTGATTCATGGGGAAGGGAGACATAAAAATAAATGGTGGGGTCTTGAGATTGATGTTTTTGACGAATATACAGGGCTTGCGCGGCTGTCCCGCACACTTTCGGGAGGAGAAACCTTTCTTGCATCCCTTGCACTTGCCCTTGGACTGTCAGATGTAGTACAGCACTATGCGGGTGGAATGCACCTGGATATGATCTTCATTGATGAAGGGTTTGGCTCTCTTGACAGTGAGACACTCGATGTCGCCATGCGCGCACTGCTCGATGTGCAACAAGAAAGTGGACGTCTTGTTGGGATCATCTCGCATGTTGAAGAATTGCGTACGCGGATTCCTGTTCATTTGGAAGTCTTACGGTCAGGGAACGGAAGTCGGGCGTATTTTGCATAAGGGAGCGGGTGCTTATGGCGGCGAAACTGGAATTTATTATTGGGCGCACAGGTACGGGGAAGACATACACCTGTATGTCTGCGATGAAAGAGCGTCTCAGCAGGGAGCCGCTTGGCAGACAGCGTATTCTCTTGGTGCCAGAACATATGACCTATCACGCAGAGCGTGCACTTGCCGAACATTTGACCAACGGAGCAGGCTTTTTGCAGGCATATGTCTTTGGATTTCGTCGATTTGCGCGCCAAGTGCTCCTCGAAACCGGTGGGGAGCATCTGCCGCGGATTAGTGACATCGGGCGCCGTATTTTGCTGAAACGAATCCTTATGCAACGCTCGGATGAACTTTCTGTATTTGCGCGTTCTGTACATAAACGTGGATTTACGGAAACCTTGGGAAGGACCATTTCCGAGCTTAAGCGCTGCCGTCTGTCTTCGGATTTGCTTCGTAATGTGGCAGGGGTGATTGATGCAGATCATGCTCGTTTAGGACAAAAACTCCTAGAGCTCTCCACTGTTATGGATGATCTTGCAGTGTGTATGGAAGGACGCCTCAGCGATCATGAAGACCGTATGGAGCGTCTGGCACAGCAGCTGAAAGACGCTCCTTTTCTGCGTGGTGCTGAAATCTGGGTCGATGGCTTTGATTTTTTCACCCCGCAGGAGCGGGCAGTTTTTTGTTCGCTTTTTGATGTGGCGGATCATATTCATGTGTCACTCACAATGGATGGCAGACATGATGGTCAGAGCATATCGGTCAACCTTCCGGAAAATACAATTGAGACGGGGCTGTTCACACAGAGCTATCATATGATGCGCAGTCTGGAAAGCGAACTGCTTGCAAAAGATCCGACAGCGCATATTGAGATCACGCTGCTTACAGGTCAGAAGCGTGCTGAACGAGGCTCTCTTGCTTCGGTTGAGGAGAACCTGTTTGGTCATGGACAGCTTTCTCCCATGCCGGATGGGGGGGTAAAGGTTATCGAGGCTGCAAATCCGCGCATTGAGGCGGAGACTGTCGCTTCGGACATCCTGCGCCTTGCACGAGAGGAGGCGTATCGTTACCGGGATATTGCGGTTCTTGTGCGCGATATGGAGCGCTATGGTGATATTTTAACGCTCGTGTTTACGGATTTTGGTGTTCCGTTTTATGTTGATGCTAAGCGCCCCAGCATACATCATCCCTTTGCCGAATTGCTGCGTGCCGTTCTCCAGGCGGCATGGCGGGGATGGGGGTATGAGGTCATGTTCCGTGCACTGCGTACGGGATTTTTCCCTTTGATGGACGATCTTTTGGCATCAAAGAACGAGGATGCACAGGTGTTTTCTGTGATATGCCATGATTGGCAGGATGCGGTGGATTACCTTGAAAACTACTGTATTGCCTATGGGATTCGCACAGAACGTCAGTGGACGGCAGAGGAGGATTGGAACTATGTAGGCCGTACACTGGAAGGGGGGCGCTGCCGGACGGAGCGGGAGAAACAGCGCCTTGCTGAGGAAGAGATGATAAACGCCTTGCGCAGACGGATTGCACCTCCGCTCGCACAGTTGACACATATCCTCAAAAAAAAGAGGGCAACCGTGCGGGAGCGTACCTGTGCACTGTATGAGTTTCTTTCTGCGCTGCGCGTTACGCAGACTTTGGACACATGGAAAAAGGAGGCGGATGCTGAGGGGCGCCTTGCAGATGCAGCCGCACATCGCCAGATCTGGAGTTCCTGCATGAGTATTTTCGACCAGATTATCGAGGTTGGAGGAGATGAGGAGATCTCCGCACGTGATTATGAGGAAATCCTTTCCGATGGGCTGGATGCCATGCAGATTTCACTGATCCCGCCGGGACTCGATCATGTGACGATTGCTTCTTTTGACCAGAATAGTCTCGCCGGGACACGGGCTGTGTATATCGTTGGCGCAAATGCGGGGACAATGCCGCGTATCAATATACCGCAGGGCGTTCTTTCAGATGCCGATCGACTTTCGATCAATGAATCTGTTTGTGCACTTATTCCCAATGCCCCACAGGGTGTTTTTGGCGGAGGTAAAGAGCAAAATTTTTTGGAGCGCCGTCAGCTCTACCGTGGTTTTACAGAGGCACGTTCCTACTTGTGTGTCTCCTATGCGCTTTCGGCGAGCGATGGGACAGCACTCTCGCCGGCCCCTCTTATAGCACGTATACGCCATTTGCAGCCGCAGTTTATTTCTATTCCGCTTGCCACAGTAGAGCGTACGGATGCGTTCGTTCTGGCGGCGCCGAATCCGGCGCTTTCTTCCCTTGCAGGAGCGCTCCTTGGACAGCGGGAACGGGGGATTATGCAGCCCCTATGGAGAGATGTTTATAACTGGATGAGAATGCAGGAGTCGCTGAAAGAGCCGTTGCATCGCATGCTGGGGGGGCTCTTTCCAACGCCGCGTGTGTCTTATCTTTCAGAGCGAACTGCGGCGCGGCTTTTTACGTATGGAAAAAGGTTCAGCGGAAGCACGACACGGCTTGAGACATTTCATCAATGTCCATTTCGGCACTTTGTTTCATATGGACTGAATTTACAGGAACGCGAGGTATTTTCTTTTCAAAGCAATGATTTTGGATCACTTCTGCATGGTGTTTTGCGTGGTTATGGAGAATGGGTGCGTACCGCATATGCCAATGACTGGAAGGCAGCAGAGATGCAGGGGCAGGAGAAAATTGATGCGCTCTTAGAGGAGCTTGCTCCACAGGTGCGGAGCGCCGTTTTGCTAAGCAGTGCCGGAGGGAGGCACCGTATGGAGCGCATTCGCCGAACAGCACAGCAAGTTATTCGTCATCTCACATCATGGGCGGCGGCGTCCTCGTTTCATCCGTATGGGTTTGAGCTTAGCTTTGGACACCCCGACGATACAGTTCCGCTTGCTGAATTTCTGCTTGAGGGGGGAATGACACTTTCACTGCGTGGACAGATTGACCGTTTTGATGTAACAGCCGATGGTGCATACTATATTGTACTGGATTATAAGACAGGGGCGTCTTCCTTGTCTCTGCTTGAAATTCGCCATGGACTGAAAATGCAGCTTTTGCTTTACCTCTTTGTTGTTCATCGGCTTCTCGCGCAAAGAGGAAGTGCTCCGGCAGGAATGTTCTATGCACCGGTGGAGAATCCGGTCATTACAGAAAAACGTCGGCTGACCGATGAGGAGCTGACCAATCAAATCACAAAAAAATTATTATTAACCGGATGGCTGATTGATGACCCGGAGATCATTCGGCGTATTGATGAAGGTGCTGCGCATATCTGCATTGTATTTAATAAGGATTTCAGTCTTTCGAAGAAGTCACAAGAGCAGTATGTGCGTACACAGGATGAGTTTCAGCAGCTGCTTGCATTTTTGCCGCTGCTTTTGTGTGAGACGGCTGAGGATATTCTGCGCGGCGATATACGTGTTTCCCCCTACCGATTGGATGGAAAAAATGCGTGTACCTACTGTGCCTATCGTGCTGTCTGCGCCTTTGATCCGGAGCTGGGCAGGGGAGACACCTACCGCAGTATCAAAGGGACAGAAGATGATATGATGGAGGAGATACGCCGTGCTGTGCAGGGGGAGGGGGAGCCAGATGGCACATGAGATGGCATTTACAGCGGATCAACAGCAGGCGATTACGCTGCGCGGCTGTAATATTCTCGTTGCGGCGGCAGCCGGCTCAGGAAAGACGCGCGTACTCGTTGAACGTATTATTACACAGGTGCGTAGCGGGGAGCTATCTCTCGACCATATTCTTGTGCTCACTTTTACAAAAGCTGCTGCCGAGGAGATGCGTGAGCGCATTGAGCGGGCACTTCATGCAGAAATTGACGGCCTTTTGAAAGCGGATGGAAGCGATGCGGTACAGCAGGAGATTGCAAAGCTCGAACGGCAGCGGGTGCTCTTGACAGGAGCGGATATTTCGACCTTCCATGCCTTCTGTCAGCGTATCTTACAGGCACATATTGAAGCAACAGATATTTCACCAACTTTTCGTATTGCTGGGGAGCAGGAAATTCGTCTGCTGAAAAATGAGGTGTTTGAAACCCTCATGGAGGAAAAATATACTGCTGCGGCCGGGCATGATAGGGATGCGTTCCTCTCCTTTACCGATGCCTATGGAAGTGCCAAGGGGGATGATGTGAGGCTTCAGCAGGCGGTCATTGCACTCCATGCCTTTTCTCTCAGCCAGCCATCGCCGGAAACATGGCTTGCGGCACAGGGAAATCAGTTGGATACTGCCTCTTATACAGAGCGCACCGGATTTGACTTGCTTGCAAAGGAGCTTGTGCAGACAATAGATCAGCTGCTTTTGCGGTATCGGGAAGCGGTGGCGCTCACATCGGGGGGAGATCCCGCAGTTTATGCTGCTGCTGAAAAATGCCGTGATGGACTGATCCATAATCTTGCGCTCTACGAAGATGTACAAAATGATATGCAGATTATGCTGGAGGGACGGGGTTCCTCTGATTGGGTACGTTTTGTTCACCGCTCAGATGAAGCGAGGAAACTTCGTAAGCGTATTTTGCTCAAGCCGATACGCAATATCAATGTCGGCGTGGGGGAGGCGCTGGATGCACTGCTGCATGAGATACATAAGCCATGGGATGCATGCATGGCACTCCTGCCGAAAACGCCGGAGGAACTTTGCGCGATAGAGAATCGAGCAAATACTGCCATACGTCAGTATGCGCAGCTGACAATAGATTTTCACCGTGCTTTTCAGCGTGAAAAAATAATGCGCGGCATACTGGATTTCAGTGATCTCGAACATATGGCATTAACTCTTCTCTGCAAGCATCCGGAGTGCTTGCAGAACGATCCGACAATCTCTGCCCCGACAGAAATTGCAAAAGCATTACGTGCGCATTATGATGCCATCATGGTCGACGAATATCAGGATACGAATGGTTTGCAGGAGGGGATATTGCGCCAGATTGCGCAGGAATCCAACCGTTTTATTGTCGGTGATGTAAAGCAGAGTATCTATCGGTTCCGGCTGGCAGATCCGGCCCTCTTTCAGCATGCGTACCATACCTATCGTAAGGACCATGCAGCAGGGGTACTTATTACGATGTCCGAGAATTTCCGCAGCCGCGCCGAGGTACTGGAGCCCATCAATTATATTTTTTCTCAGCTGATGTCCGGCTCTGCCGTTGAGATCGAATATGATTCAAAAGCACGGCTTAATCCAGGACGTGTTTTTGAGCCTGTCTTAGCAGGTTGTTCTCTTGCAGGGCCGCTGGAGATTGACCTCATTCATGTAAATCGCTCCGAAGATACTTTTAGTGCAGATGAGGGAGAAGAGGAAGAACTCAGCTCTTTTGGGATTGAGGCGCGTTATATTGCGCAGCGTATTCGGCAGCTCATGAAATCCGGATATGTTGTCCACGATGGCACAGAGGAGCGTCCTCTTGCCTATCGTGATATAGTGATTCTCCTGCGTGCAGCAAAGCAGAGAGCCAATGTTTTGCTAGAGGAACTGCGTATGGAAGAAATACCCGCCTATGCAGATGAAACCGCTGGATATTTTGAGGCAAGCGAGATTCGTATGGTTCTCTCTGCACTCGCAGCACTTGACAATGTACGTCAGGATATTCCCCTGACCGCGCTGCTGGTCTCTCCGATGATTGGTCTTACCATGGAGGAACTTGCGCTGCTGCGCATCGGCTGCCCAGGCGGCAGCATTTATGACACGCTGACAGCAGCATCTGGCATACCAGATGAGCTTCTTGTGCGAACGGGGAAGATCGCAGAGCGCATCTGTCATTGGCGTAGTTATGCACTTACCCACAGCGTGCCTGAACTGTTGTGGATGCTCTATCGGGAAACGGGATATTATGATTATATAGGTGCACTTCCGGGCGGCACACTGCGGCAGGCGAATCTGCGTATGCTGATTGATCGTGCAGCCGAATTTGAGCATACGAATGAACGCGGGCTTTTCCGTTTCTTGCGCTACATTGATGCCCTGCGCCGGCGTGATACAGATCTTTCAGTTGCTCGTACATTAGGAGCAAGTGAAAATGTCGTGCGTATTATGACCATTCATAAAAGCAAGGGACTTGAATTTCCAGTTGTATTTCTCTCGAATATTGGGGGACAGTTCAATATGTCCGATACCCATGGCGATTTCCTTTATCATGCGCGGGAGGGCATTGGACTGCGTGTCTATGAGAGCAGCGCTGTGGGGCGGCAGAAATACGATACACTTTCGCGTCGCAGTGTGCGTGCGGCGATTGAGCGGGAAAGCAAGGCAGAGGAGATGCGCATTCTCTACGTTGCTATGACGCGTGCCCAGGAAAAGCTTATTTTAACAGGAAATATATCTGTTTCACGTCGCGGAGGAGATGGACTGGAAAAATTGCGTGAACGCTGTCTCAAGTGGAAATCGGAGGAGTATGAAAAACTTCCTGATACAGCGATCTTAGAAGGGATGAGTTATCTTGATTGGATCGCATTGGCGCTTCTCCGCCATCCAGATACAGCAACCCTTTTTGGAGCTGATGATATTGTTCGCCGTCTGCCGGAATCCCCCGCAGCCAGTTTTTCTGTCCAGGTCATAGAAGGGGAAGATCTCTTGCGTACACGTGATATGGATCATGTAGATGATCCGATTCTTTCTGCTGTGAGAGAAGATCGGCCGCTTCCTTCAAGCGATCATGCGGCACATGTTACTGCGGTACTCGATTGGCAGTATGATGCGCGAGGAACACAGAACATTCATGCCAAAACCAGTGTTACTGAGTTAAAGCGCCAGAGAGATGTCGATGCATTTGCTCCTTTTGCACCGCTTCTTGGCATAGAAGAAGATATGGAGGAGGCAATCTGGGAGGTTCCGAGATTCCTCCGCGATACAGATGAAAAGCGCCTTACACCGCTAGAACGTGGAACGGCAATGCATACCGTTATGCAACAACTTGATTTTTCAGATGCATTGAGCAAAGAGTCCATCATACGACAGGTGGATGAACTGCACAATCGTGGGATCTTAACGAATGCGGAGCATGGATGTATCCGTATTGAAAATGTGTGGAAGTTTGTAACATCTGATCTTGGGCGGCGCATGCGGGAAGCAAAGGCCATTTATCGTGAACTGCCATTTAGTCGGCTTTTGCCAGCCAAACGTTACTACGAAGAAGCGCAGGATGAGACGGACAAAATCTTTTTACAGGGGATCATTGATGTTCTCTTCGAAGAGGAAAATGGGACCTATATCCTTCTTGACTATAAGACGGATCGAAAAATCTCAGCCGATCGGGCGCGGGCACGCTACCAGTTTCAAATCAATTTATACAGCGACGCAGTGACAGCTATTTTAGGTAAGCCAATTGCAGAACGTTATATTTTCTTACTTGATGCGGGACAGGCAGTGAGGCTGTGAAGCAGGAAATCATCATGCTGCATGCAGGACTGTGGCAGGAAAAACATCTTTTTTGGCGAAATTTATCCAGAGAGAGGAAGTGCTGATATGTCTGATTGTATTTTCTGCAAGATCGTGCAGGGAGAGATTCCGGCAGCAAAGGTATACGAAGATGACATGGCGCTTGCATTCCGTGACCTTGATCCACAGGCACCGGAGCATATACTCGTTATCCCTAAAAAGCATATCGAGAATATTCTTGCATTCAATGCATCAGAGGATCAACATCTTGCGGCGCATATCATGACAGAGGTCATTCCGCAGATTGCACGTACATGCCACATTGATTCCCGTGGCTTTCGTGTTGTCACGAATACGGGAAAAGAGGGTGGACAGACAGTTGGACATCTGCACTTTCATGTCCTTGGCGGGCGTTTGCTCACTTGGCCACCGGGATAATGTTCCATGTATCGAATGAATGTTTGTGGAAATTTTATACAGTGATTGACATGGATTATCCCCATAGAGTATAATAGAAAAGCGTCATATCATTGGCGCGAAACTACTCCGCGCGTGGAGGGAGGGGAAATGCATGGCAAATGAAATCAAGGTCGGCAAGAATGAGTCGATCGACAGTGCTCTCCGCCGCTTTAAGCGTATGTCACAGAAAGCCGGCACTCTTGCCGAGGTTCGCAAACGTGAACATTACGAGAAACCGAGCGTTCGCCGCAAAAAGAAGTCTGAGGCAGCGCGTAAACGCAAATACAGAGGCTGATTGCAAAAGGCATCCGTGGACGCTGGTCACGGATGTTTTTTTGTCTGAGCAAAACATAAATGGTGTACAACGGGAAAGGATGAACCATCATGTCATTAATGGAGCAGCTTACTGCTGATATGAAAGAAGCCATGAAGCAAGGAGAAAAGGAACGACTCTCCGTGATTCGTTTGGTACGTGGAGCTGTCCGACAGGCAGAAATTGATGGAAAGAAAACGTTAACGGATGATGAGGTCGTTTCCGTTATCAATAAAGAGGTTAAGATGCGCCGCGATTCCATCGAGGAGTTTGAACGCGGAAACCGGCCCGATCTCGTTGCAAAGGCACAGGCAGAGATTGCCATCCTCATGCCCTATCTGCCCGAGCAGCTTAGCGAGGATGCAGTGAAAACGCTTGCAGAAGCGGCTGTTGCAGAGGTTGGAGCCCAGACGGCAAAAGATATGGGGAAGGTGATGGGCGTACTTATGCCGCGTGTGCAGGGGCGTACTAATGGGAAACTCGTGCAGGAGATTGTCCGTTCACTGCTCCACTAACCTGCCCTATCAAGGAAATCCCCATGCTTTCTGATGTAATTATTTTGACAAAGCATTGGGGATTTTCGTATAATTGAAAAAATAACAATCGTGAAGGAGTTAAATGATATGGCAGAAAAGGAGAAAAATAAGAAAGACAAACCAATGACCCGAGAGGAGGCATTGGCACAGGCACTGGAAAAAATCGAAAAAGCACATGGCAAAGGATCTATTATGCGTCTGGGTGAAGCACAGGCGAATATGAATATCGAGGTCATATCCACAGGCATCCTGCCGCTCGATATTGCACTTGGCGTTGGTGGAATACCGCGTGGGCGTATCATCGAAGTGTTTGGTCCTGAGTCCTCCGGCAAGACAACCGTTACCCTCCATATGATTGCTGAGGCGCAGCGTATGGGCGGTGTTGCGGCGTTTATTGATGCAGAGCATGCGCTTGACCCAGAATATGCGCATAAACTTGGTGTGAATATCGAGGAACTCCTCATCTCACAGCCAGACACGGGAGAACAGGCACTTGAAATCGTGGACGCACTGGTGCACAGCAGTGCAGTTGACATCATTGTTGTGGATTCTGTGGCGGCACTTGTCCCAAAATCGGAGATCGAAGAAGATATGGGCTCTGCGCATGTTGGTCTTCAAGCTCGTCTAATGAGTCAAGCGATGCGCAAGCTTACAGGGATTATCAGCAAAACGCGTACAGTTGCAGTCTTTATCAATCAGCTTCGCGAAAAGATTGGTGTCACCTATGGGAATTCTGAGACGACGACAGGGGGGCGTGCACTGAAATTCTATTCCTCTGTTCGCATCGACGTGCGCCGCATTGATTCCATCAAACAGGGAGCAGAATCCCTTGGCAACCGTACCAGAGCAAGAATTGTAAAGAATAAGGTTGCACCGCCGTTTAAGACGGCTGAGTTTGATATTATTTACGGTGAGGGCGTTTCGCGCATGGGGACACTGATTGATATAGGTGCAGAGCTTAATATCGTAGATAAGAGCGGATCTTGGTATTCCTATGAAGGAATACGGCTTGGGCAGGGCAAGGAAAATGCAAAAACGACCCTTGAACAGCAGCCAGAATTGATTGCCGAGATCGATGCGAAGATTCGAGCAGCGCTTCTCACAAAAGAATCGGGCGTCAAAGAGAATTCTAAAGAGGATACACAGCAATCGGAAGGGCAGATCGAAGCAGGGACGGATGCATGATGAAGGATCAGGGAGAGCCACATCAGCGAGAGGTAAAATCCAAGCAGAAAACAGCACTCATCACTGCCGTCGATTATCTTGCACGGCAGGCGCACAGTGAAAAGAAGCTCCGTGAGAAGCTCGAACGCAAGGGGTTTTCAGAAGAAGAGATCGATGCAGCAATTGCACGGCTCATACAGCGACATTACCTTGATGATCGAGAGCTGTGCATGCAGCAATTTATGTATCTTTACAATGAGAGCCGTAGTTCCGTTCGTCAAATCTATATCAAACTCATCCAACGAGGTTTTGATAAAAATCTGATTCAGAGCGTTATTCCGGATGATACAAGAGAGCGTGAAATTGCGGCAGCAAAACGCGTGCTTACATTGAAATTTAAACCGTCGGCGCATCCGCAGAAAATGATGGCGAATCTCTATCAGAAGGGGTTTTCAGTCGATGTGGCGCGTGCTGCTGTTCGGTATTATGCAGAGAGTGAAGAAGAATAGCAGAAAGGGATTCCATCATGAATAGAGCTGCTGCTGGCTCCTCAGAAATGATTTTGGTGCTTGATTTTGGCGGGCAGTATAATCAACTAATTGCGCGCCGCGTACGTGAAAATCATGTTTACTGCGAAGTACGTTCACATACACTGACATTGGAGCGCATTCGAGCGCTTGCCCCGTGTGGCATCATTTTGACAGGCGGGCCAAATAGCGTCTATGGAGAAGACGCCGTGACCGCCCCGAAGGAACTGTTTTCTCTCGGGATTCCTGTGCTTGGTATCTGTTATGGTGCACAGCTTATGGCGCATCTCCTTGGCGGACATGTCGAAACAGCTCCGACAAGTGAATATGG
>CALIBA010000246.1 GCA_938045435.1 uncultured Selenomonas sp. | reverse complement strand
CCGACTTGTTGATACCCACTTCATCCGCCGCCGCACGGTCCTCAATGATGGTCGCGAACTTGAGCATGCGCTCCAGATAAGCGATGCGGCTCTCGTTCCGGTTCTTTTCCCGCTTTGCCGCGTAGTACTCAAAGTTCTCCGAGAGATCTCCCTGGGCTCTGGCCTCCTTGACGGCCTGAATGAGCTCGGGGCGAAGCACCAGCTTCCGCTCTTCGATCTCCGCCTCGATTTTTCGAACGTCCGCTCCGGTCAAACGCTCTCCCATTGTTCTCTCCTCTCTGCTGTCTGCCGCACAACAAAAGGGAAGTCTCCTGTTTTGCGGGAGACTTCCCTCTGTCGGATGTCCCTTATTTTGTAAAATACTGCGTGACGCCGTCCGCCAAGCCCTCTGCGAGCTTTCGGAGGGTCGCCTCACTGTGATCCGATACCTTGTCGCCGAGCTCAATATCAATGCTCGGAACCGTGGAATACGAAGTCTGCGTGAGATCCACATCCATGGAACCGCTGCCGAAAATCTTCACGCCTCTGCCTCTCAGGCCGCCGATCAGCGCCTCGCCGAAAGCCTCGCTCTTCTGCCAGGTCGAGGAGACCGGGTCCATCTTTTTGAGGCCGTCCGGAACGCTCATGAAATATGCGCCCTTGTCCGAAGTCGTGCTGTCCCAGTGAACGGCAATGTGGCAGGCCGCATAGTTGTTTGCGAGCACCGTGCGCGCAATGTTGTCGAGCTGTACATCGCTGCTCTCGCGTATCATGAGTACGCTGAAGCCGCGCTGCAAAAGCACGTCGCGCAGAATCTGTGCCTCCTGTAAGGTCACCGTACTCTCCGCCGTTCCGTCTTGGAAGGTCATACCCGAGGACACCGCCATGGACTCCACCGCACCGCGCTGGTTTGTGCCGCCCGTTACCTTCGGGCTGCCGTCCGGGTGCGAGAGGGTCTTGACGCGCTCGCCCCCCTTGGTGCCGTGACCCGCATTGACGCAGATTACCTTATCCCCGTACTTGCCCTTGGTGTTCTTGTAGAGCTTTGCCGTTCCCGTCTTGATTTTCGAAGACGAGGCAAAGCGCAGGTTATCGCTGACCGCAATGTCGCTGACCGTGACGCCCTCCGGAACGGAGACCGGCGTACTTGCCGCCGTTGTCGTGCCGGCCGCAACGCTGTTTTGCAGTTGCTTGGTGGTGACCTTCTCAAAACCATAGAAGTCGCGTTCGCGGCGGTCGCGGTAGCCGCCTTCGTATTCAAACTCGTTGCGCATCCTGGTGGCCCCGTTCTCGGCATAGCCGCCCGTGGTCTCCACGGATGCCATCACCCAACGGCGCCCAGGCATGTCGTAGCTCGGTTCGGTCTGCTTGTATCCTACTGCAACGTGTCCGCCGAAAGGCAGGGTCACACCCTTGAGAAGGTTGGTGCGTCCCGTGAGGTTGCGACGCACCCCCATGCTGTTTTCGCTGTCGCTGTAAACGAGATCGGGCAAGCCGTCACCGTCTATGTCCATCAAGGCCGCAGTCGTGCGGTTGATGCTTTCGCTATGCGAACCCTGTATGCTCGGCGTGATGTTGATGACAAAGCCGAACGGAAGGGGGATGCGTATCGTATAGGCGGTGCTGGCGTATATGGCCACGGAAGAGCCCATGTTGCCGGAAAGCTCCGATTTCTTCTGCAACCCTTCAGGTGCGGCAAAGCCGCTGCCCGTATTCAGCGTGACTTTCAAGTCGCCCTTGCTGTCCTGTTCCACAAAGTCGGGCAGCCCGTCGCCGTTCACGTCATGGAATGCGCCCTTGCCGGAAGTGAGGCTTCCCGTATCGTTCTGCCCTGCCGAGATGTTGAACAGGCCGAGAATGGGGACGCATACGCCCAGCCCGTCACCGTAGTTGTTGTTCGAACTGTGTTCGACGGCATTGATACCTGAGGGCATGGCATCGGTGAAAGAATATCCCAGATTATAACGTACCTGCCCCTTGGATACCATGTCGGGCAGTCCGTCGCCGTTAAGGTCTCCCCAGTCGCGTACGGACTCCGACGTCCCGCTTGAGAAATTGCCGCTGGCGCTGCAAGCCCCTTCCGAGACGTTGCCGCTAAAGCTTGCCCCCTCGGCATTCTTACCCAGCCGCCCGGTCTGTTGCAGGCTGGCCACGCTCTTGGCGAAAGAGGCTTTCGCCTTTTGCAGCTTATCTTGGAAGTTGGAAAGCTTATAACTGTCGGGATTCATGCTGAGTCCGGCATCCCCGCCTGTGTTTTCCGATTCTCCATAAGACATTGAGGCTTCCACGTCATAGTCTTGCCCGTCACCGAGGGTGCCAATCTGACGGGTAAGCTGTACCTTAATCTTACCATTGTCTTCACGCACCCAGTCGGGATAACTGTCACCGTTCAGATCCATTGCGCACACCGTGGTATAAGATTCCTGCTTGGTGTTGCTCTTATTTACTCCGAGACTGACGCCCATCGAAAATCCCAAGGAGAAGGTCTTGCCCTTGCTTGTCGACTCCGTCATCTGCACAGGTGCAGAAAGCCCTTCTCCGTTAAGGTTATAGTTGATGGAGTCAACGACAATTTCATCTTCACCCAATCGCGATGCACGCATCATTGCTACTTTTACATACACACTATCTGTGGCACTGACATACTTCCCTGTTGTGGGATTGTATGCCATCGTAAAGAATTTCTGCTTGTTGATGTCGAGCGTGTTCTTATCAACGGCCTCTTCGTCGATTTCCCCATCCTTGATGTAGTCGTTATGGTCAGAGGCCCTTAACTCATCGGTCCTGATGGGTTCTCCCTTCGCATTGCCGTTCCAAGCAAACTGTCCCCAACCTTTGTAGAGCGGTCCATGGTCAAAACGGTTGAAACTGGAGAACACCGATGCCGGAATGGAATCCACGCGCACCAACCTGCGTCCTGTCTCATGCTTCTTCCCGTCCGCACCCACGGTATAAAGAATGGAGTCACGAAGGACATGTAGCCGTGCGATGGGGGCATTATCCAGTTCGTTGAGGACGGAAAAACTCACTTGCACCCTCTTTGCTGAAAGATGTGGGATAAGGGAGACGCCGTTCACGGCCGTACTGTCTCCTTGCAGGCGATTGTTCCCCCTCATCGTGTAATCCTTGCGGTAAAGCAGTGAACCCGTTTCGTCCTTCAACGTGAAATGAACGGTGGCGGGTGCCGTGTCCTTACCCGAAGAACGGCTAACCCGCAGGTCGGGCACCAAAACCAACCTGTCACCCCAAGTGGAATCGCTTGCAACGACATGTACAAGCGTATCCTTTGCAGCTACGATATTTTTATTGAACATCAGGCGTTGCGGAGCAAGCGCGTATTTGGTAGTATCACTGCGGAACACGGGCGTCCAGCTGATGTGCTGCCAGTTGATGGGGCTGTTTGTCCTGATGATGAAGTTCACCGTGGCACTATCCACAACGGAAGAATGGAAATTGCCCTCGAACTTTCCCGTAAGCACGGTATCGGCTGGCAAAAGGAGATGGTCTATTTCCGTTTGTGTACCGGTTTTATCCGTCTTGACTATGGAGAGTACTACATCGTCGCTTGTTTTTTGCTTATTAAACCCTCCTTCATAGAAGACCGTGCCGTCAATGGCAAGCGGTGCAGTGGACATTTCGCCAGGCACATAATCCGACGAATTGCGATAATGTTTCAAATCTTCACCTGCATAGGTATCTACCGCAATGGAAGTATAAACAATGTCCGGATCCCATTCCACGACATCGCCTATACCCGAATATCTTGCATTCACGCGGAAAAGCAGATAGTCACCCGGACGTACGGGAAGGGTCTTCGTCGGTACCGTAACACTCCCCGATTGCAGAAGCGTGTCTTTCCATAACACGACATTATTATGCTGCATACTCAGACTGACACCGTCACCTTGGGCAGACGGTTTGTTGACTGTTCCGGTCACTTTCACCCTACCTGCATAGGGGGCACGCCATAAACGAACGGCGTCGTGCAAGGGAAATTCGCGTTCCAAAGAATCACGGATGGCCTTGTAGTCGGGAAGGAATGTGGAGTCTATGCTTGTAGCATTTCCCGTTATGGGATTTCCCGTATTGGTACTTGTACTGCTGAAACTTACATCCTTACCATTGCTGTGGTTGAAATAGACCGTACCATTTTGGGCGATGTCAATAAGACCGTCGGCATTGAAATCCTGAAAATAGGTTTTGTTCTTGCTCCGGTCGGTCGTTTTGTTTACGGCATAGCCGATACTTGCCGGGCCAAAGCCCGTAGCGACATTCGCGTTCCAAGAGTTACTGGTGGTGGTACCTCCTGTAAAACTGCCGATACCCGTTATCGTCATCTTGTCTCCGAAAGACGGATGGCGAAGGTCTTTATTTTGGTTCAATCGATAATGCAACCTGCCGTCCGCACCTTTCCACACCTTGTCGGGCATGCCGTCGCCGTTGATGTCTACAAGGGCGATGCGTCCTTCGTTGTTCGTCTTGGTGTAAGAATAAGAACCGCCCGCATTAACCGACGCCGGACCCCAGCCGGCCCCGACCATGACACCGCCACCTACTGTGTTTCCTTTGGCTGAGCCGCCGCCGAGAAGGGAAAGCCTTTCGTCAAAGTTCCCAATGTGCAATTTAACAAGCCGGCCATAGTTGTCCTTTTCTGCCGTATAAATTACGGGCGTATCGGAGAAAATGCCTTTTGTTATGTCATTATAATAACTAAACGTTTGTGTTGCAACATGATTGTCTTTACTATCTAATTGCTCAATGCTGTCCAAAAGCGTTTTGGAAAAGACACCTTCCTTATAATGAAGCGCATAAG
>CALIBA010000245.1 GCA_938045435.1 uncultured Selenomonas sp. | reverse complement strand
TGCTGTCCCCGTTGCCGTGGGCAGAATATAAAGCGAAACGGCAAATCCGGCAATAGCAAGCAAAAATACCTGTGCAAGGACTGTGGCAGGCAGTTTGTTGGTGACCACAACCTTGACTATCGGGGCTGTCACACCGTGCAGACAGTTGACAAGGGTTTACAACCGTTTACGACAAGCGACAATAACCGCCCCGATATGCGGAAACAGTCACACTGTGTAGAAAAGCGACAATGGTTGACTTCCGTTCACATCCGTTTACCATTTCAGAGATATAGGATTGAAGAAATGAACCATTAAACGATAAAACGGTATGAAAGCAACCAGAAAATGCAGTTTTTGCGGCAAGTCCTTTGTAACCCGAAGCGGTATGCAAAGATATTGCAGTGAGGCTTGTCAGGCAGAAGCCAAACGAGCCAGAGTGATGCAGAAGAACAACCTCTTCAAAGTCGCCCAACCCTTGATGGAGATACAGCATCAGGAGTATCTCACCTTTTCCAAAGCAGCCATCCTCATGGGCTGTTCCCGACAGTACATTTACAAACTTGTAGCCATCGGCAAGCTGAAAGCCTCACGCATCAGCAACCGCATGGCATTCATCCGCAGAGCCGACATCGAGCAGATGTTGGAGGGCAATCCCTATCACCGCATCCTGCCCGGCAACACCTCCACACCAAGGAAATCATCTTCATCTTCCTTACCTGCCAAAAGAGAAAAAAGGGAAAAGGAAAGCGAAGAAGTGTTGGACTTCTATTCGGGCGAGGAGGTGATGTCCCTTTTTAAGGTAAAGCAGTCATGGCTTTACACTTCCGCCAAGCGTAACCATATCCCCATCTGCCGTATCGCAGGAAAGAACTATTACAGCAAGAAGCATATTGACGAGTTTTTCGGTGTGGCAGTTGATATTAGCGAAATTACCGACTGGCTACTGACCGAGGAGGTGGAGGAACTGTTCGGCATGAAGCCGACCGCACTCCGTGCCTACACCTATCGCCATAAGATACCCACTAAAAGAGAGTACGGGCGTACCTATTACTCCAAATCACATTTGAACGAACTCCGCAGAACTGACCTTGTGAACGATGAACGCTACTATACCGTTGAGCAGGTGCAGCAAATCTATGGTCTTTCGTCAGCCAACATCTGCCATATCGTCAAGGTGAAGCACATCGAAAAGATAAAGGTGGGTGTGAAAAACCTGCTTTTGCGCTCAGATGTGGAGCGTGTCATGGCTGAAAGGAACAAATAACCGTGAAAAATCGGGATTATCGAAAATTATTTCAAAATGATGTATCGTGGAGGTATTCACGGATATTTCACGTTGTTCCTTTGCCATCGGAAACATGGATACAACTCCAAAATGTATACAACCAATTAAAACATAATTATTATGAGTAAATGCAAAACAGTTACCTTGCGTAAGCGCAAGATTAAGAACGGGACACAGTATTCACTATGCCTTGACTACTATCCCGGCTACCGTGACAATGTCACCATGAGAGTGATTACACGTGAAGCCTTAGGAATTTACATCTTCGCCAAACCTGCAAACCAGCAGGAACGGGACTTCAACGCACGCATGATGAAGAAAGCGGTCATCCTGCGCAACC
>CALIBA010000244.1 GCA_938045435.1 uncultured Selenomonas sp. | reverse complement strand
TCCACGCCATTGAACACCTTCTGTCGTGCGTCCCTGCAAAGGGCGCTCAACGGAAGGAATCGACGCTGACACAGGAGCTGCATTTGCTTCCATCGACATGAGATCCACGACCTTCCCTGTTTCTTTTTACGATAATTCCATGATACTTCGTATCGGCTGAAACGAGCGCCGATGCAGGGGACAAATGCCCAGCCTTTGCATCGCAGCAAGATGTTCTGCCGTTCCATACCCCTTGTGCTTTGCGAATCCATACCCGGGGTATTCAAGATCATACGCTGCCATCAAACGATCCCGTGTTACCTTTGCCAAAATGGAGGCTGCTGCAATTGATGCTGACTTTGCGTCTCCCTTGATGATGGACTGCGCAGAAATGGACAGCTGCGGCAGCTCTACCGCATCGATCAAAGCCGCATCCGGCGATGGGGAAAGCGCTTTGAGTGCCTGATACATCCCCATACGCGTCGCCTCTAAAATATTGATCCGATCAATCACAGCAGCGTCCACAATCTCCACACGATAGGCTATGGCATGCTCCGTTATCTCTGAAAAAAGCTGTTCCCGTAGGATGGGGCTAAGTTTCTTAGAATCATTGAGATGGCGCGGATAAAAGTCCTCCGGCAAAATAACCGCAGCAACGGTGACAGGACCTGCAAGAGGACCGCGCCCTGCCTCATCTACGCCGGCAACCAGCAGATGCCCACGCTGCATCGCAGCCCGTTCATAGACATACATCTTCGCAAGACGCTCACGCTCTTGCAAGTGCCTTTCATACCGCTGAAGAATTACCTGCATACCCTTGCGCACATCTCTGCGGCACTCCTCTAAGAATGTCGGTGTCACAGCACCGCATTCAAATACGCCCTCTATTTCTTTTATCGTCATTTTCAATTTTTCCTTTACTGTGCCATGCCGACACAGTCAATACTATATCACATCTTTAAGAAAAAACACATATAAAACTCCATGAAAATTCTTTTGCATAAATCTTTCCAAAATATTTCCAAAACTTAAATTGATTTTTGAATCATCGAATGGTATACTCATAGATAAGATCTATGTTTATCGCCATATGGTGTCACGTATATCTGCATACGTGACTGGGGATCAGCAAAGGAGGATATATCATGAAGGTAACTGTCATCGGCGCCGGAAATGTAGGGGCCACAGTCGCAAACGTCATCGCACTGAAAAAGTTTGCAAGCGAAGTCGTCCTCATCGACATCAAGGAGGGTGTCTCTGAGGGCAAAGCGATGGATATGATGCAGTCATCGCATGCACTTGGGTACGACACAACCATACGCGGTGTTACAAACGACTACACTGCCACAGCAAACTCCGATGTCGTCGTCGTCACTTCCGGTCTCCCGCGCAAACCAGGCATGACACGCGAGGAGCTTGTCGGTGTCAACGCAAAAATCGTCAAAGACGTTGTAGGACAGGCGCTCAAACATTCCCCAAATGCCATCTTTATCATCATCTCCAATCCGATGGATGCCATGACATACCTTGCGATAAAATCAACAGGGCTTCCTCGGAACCGCGTCATCGGCATGGGCGGCATGCTTGACAGCAGCCGATTCCGCTACTATCTCTCTGAGGCACTCAATGCTGCGGGACATCCGGCAACACCAACGGACGTTGATGGCATGGTCATCGGCGGGCACAATGATAAGACCATGGTTCCGCTGGTCAGCATTGCAACGCTGCGCGGAATTCCTGTGACCCAGCTGCTCTCAAAAGAAGTGTTGGATGATGTAGTGCAAAAGACGAAGGTCGGCGGTGCAACACTGACCGGACTCTTGGGTACGTCCGCATGGTATGCACCGGGCGCATCGTCTGCAGCACTTGTGGAGGCCATCGCACTCGATGCCAAAAAGGTAATTCCCTGCTGTGTTTATCTCGAAGGTGAGTACGGAGAAAACGGCCTTTGTGTAGGCGTGCCGATTGTCCTCGGAAAGAACGGCTTTGAAAAAGTTGTAAACGTGAAACTTGAGGGCGAAGAAAAAGCAAAATTTGAGGAAAGTGTCCAAGCGGCACGAGAGGTCAATGACCAACTCGGTGATGCACTGTGAAGTAATCAAAACCTCTGGAACAAGGCCCTCTACGAGCAAATACATCTCGTGGAGGGCCTTTTATGAACAATCTACTGTGAAATGAGGAGGCAGAGGGTTTATTCATGTGGAAAGAGCGGCTCTTTATCACCCTATTTCTCATCATTTCCACGTTGATCTTTCAGTATATCCTGCACCCGCATCCCAAGACGGGAAATCAACAGACGCCTCTCACTTCTGCTGCAAAACAAGAAGCACCGCCTATTCTCCTGATCCCACTGGACTCCCGTCCTCCATGCAAAGATTTTGTCATAAACGGCGGCAAAATCATCGGGCGAAAGATTCATACGCCGCCCACGGAGTATATGGATTACTATACGCAGCCCGGTGATACTGCTGCCATACGTACATGGCTCACAGCACATGCAGGAGAATCCGATGCCATCATCCTGTCCATCGACCAACTACTCTCCGGTGGTCTCATTGCGGCACGGGAAGCGCATATCTCGGAGGCAGATATAAGCGCCTTGGAGCAATATCTGCGCACACTGCACGCGGCACATCCAAAAATCCCTCTGCACGCCTTCTATATTCTGCCGCGCGCCATCCCACAGGATACGATTGAGGACTACCATGAACGGCGTGCACTGCTCGCCTACGCGCGTCTGATGGGGCGTGCTGGTGAGGGGCTTCCCGTCAGCACGGTCGAACAGGAACATCTTCGCGCACAGATCACACCGGAGCACCTGCAAATATATCTATCACATTTCAAAGAAAGTACCGCGCTGGCCTCCATGTTGATCGAGCTTGCACATGACGGAACACTCACACGCCTTGTTTTAGGACAGGACGATGGCGAGCCTTACTCTATCGGAAACATAGAAAAAGCTAAGCTGAAAGCGCTGCTCACACAAAATGGAATCCCTCCGGAGCGCGCCCTCATCGTCCATGGCGCAGATGAAATTGCACTCTCCATGCTTGCACGCATGTCTGTCGATGCGTGTATCAAACGCGGTGAAAACATGCCGCGCGTTGCCCTATGCTATGCCGACGATACAATGCAGGACGCCGTTTTTCCATTTATGGCCGTCTCCAACGATATAACGGCACGCGAAAAAATCATCCTGCTTGGCGGAACATACGCTGAAACGCCGGAAGATGCCGACATGACCCTCTTTATCTCTGCAGGCGACAGCAATACAGACACACTCACCTCACGCATCCCTGCGGCAGCAGCAATCAAAAAGATGCTTGCAGAGAATCATCGTATCGCACTCGTCGATCTCTCACGCCATTTCTGCACCGAGGAAACATTACTCCCCATCCTGCTGCAAAAAAATGTCCCCGTGAACGCACTGACCGCCTATGCCGGATGGAATACGGCAAGCAATGCGATTGGCACAGCCCTCTCTGAAGCCATACTCTATCACTGCGCCATGCAGCGCACACAGAACTTAGACGCGCATGCTGCCATTATTTACGCCAATCTCGCATTTCTGCAAGGACGTATCATTGAAGATGCGTTCTATCTGAAGGAAGGTATCGACAGGGTCAACAACATGCTGCGCATCACAGGCTATACCAACACAGCAGATCTTGATCTCACACGAAATTGGCGCTGGGCAAACGACCTTTTAATACATGACCTAAACCGCCATATCCGTTCCTATGAGTCTACCCCCTCCTTCCGTACTCCCTTCCGTGCAGGAGGGCTTTGGCTGCATGAAAACCGCTGCAATATCACGGCCTACTATC
>CALIBA010000243.1 GCA_938045435.1 uncultured Selenomonas sp. | reverse complement strand
CGGGGCGGATCTATGCCTGCTCTTCCTTTGTCGGCGATGCGCGCTTTCTGCTCGGTGACGTGGAGCATGGCATTGATGCCCGGCGGCAGGAAGAGACCGCGCATGAGATGCAGAATGCAATGGGCTTTTGCAGGATGTGTGTGGATTTTTCAGCTTGTGGCGGCGCATGCTATGCACGCTGGGCAGGGCAGAGAGAGGCTGCTTCATCCCGTACGGAGTGTGCACTCAAACGCACGGCGATGATGGAGGCTGCACGATTCCAATACTTGTAAACAATGCGAGGAGATACGTGAATGAAAACGAAAGCGGTTTACCCATTTACTGCCATTGTCGGACAGGAGGAAATGAAGACGGCACTCCTGCTCAGCATTGTCATGACATCGCTTGGCGGCGTGTTGATCAAGGGCGAGAAGGGGACGGCGAAATCCACTGCTGTTCGTGCTGCTGCAGCACTCCTGCCGGATTTGCAGGCGGTGACGGGCTGTGCCTGTCACTGCGATCCGTCACTGCCGGATCTATACTGTGATGCCTGCCGAGCAAGGCGTGGATCCGGAGAAGAGCTTGCAGCAGAGGAAATTCCGATGCGCGTGGTGGAACTGCCCGTCAGCGCGACGGAGGACCGCGTGGTTGGAACGCTCGATATGGAGGCGGCGATTCAGCACGGGCGCAAGGAGTTTGAGCCGGGTATATTGGCGGCGGCAAACCGCAATATTCTCTACGTGGACGAGATCAATCTGCTTGAGGATCACATTGTGGATATTCTTCTCGACTCTGCGGCGATGGGGGTGAACACTGTCGAGCGTGAGGGCATCTCTTACGCGCATCCGGCACGCTTCGTCCTCATTGGGACGATGAATCCAGAGGAGGGGGACATCCGTCCGCAGCTTCTCGACCGCTTTGCGCTCTCTGTGACCGTTGCGGGTGAGCATGATGCCGAAAGCCGGGTTGAGGTGATCCGCCGCCGGATTTCCTACGAGCGGGATACAGACACCTTTGCAGCGGCATATGCGGCGGAACAGGAGCGCTTGCGCAGGCAGATCGTCGAGGCGCGTAAGTGTGTTGATCATGTGGAGGTGCCGGATGCCGCGTTGGAGCAGGCAGCGCAGATTTCACTGGCGCTCGGCGTAGACGGGCACCGTGCGGACATCACGCTGATCAAGGCAGGCATTGCTCATGCAGCGCTTGCAGGACGCATGGCGGTGACGGCAGAGGATCTGCAGCGCGTCAGCCGCCTCGTCTTCGCACACCGTATGCGCCGCCGTCCTTTCGAGGAAGGGGCGGCCGACTGGAGTGCGGTGGATGCGATCTTGGGAGAACGTGCATAAATAGCTTTTCGGAGGAAAAAACTTGGATACTCCGCGTTATCCGCTGACTGCCGTTGTCGGGCAGGAGCACGCACGGCGCGCACTTTCGATTGCGCTCATCAACCCGCGAGCGGGAGGCCTCCTGATCTCCGGCACGCGGGGCACGGCAAAATCCGTTCTCGTCCGTGCGGCAGCACCGTTTACACCAGCCGGAAAAATTACGGAACTGCCGCTTGGAGCGTCGGAGGATATGATCTTCGGCACAATCGACATGGAGACGGCCCTGCAAAAAGGCGAGCGGCGCCTGCGGCACGGCCTGCTGCACCGTGCATGCAATACATTTCTCTATATGGACGAGGTCAACCTCCTGCGTGAGGATATTCTGTCCACGGTCCTGAAATGTGCGGGAGATGGTTCTTTTCGCCTCGAACGGGACGGGCTGTCGTTCATCGAGGAGGTTTCCTATACGCCTGTCGGTACGATGGATCCTGCAGAGGGTACGCTTCGCCCCGCTCTGCTGGATTCTTTCGGCATGTTTGTGACGATGGAGGAGGAGGGGGACGCGGCGCAGCGGAGCGAGATCGCCGCACGTGTACTCGCATACGAGCGCGATCCGGCATCCTTTCGTGCCTCCTATGCTGCGCAGGAGGAGGCGTTCGGGGCGATGATCAGCCGTGCCCGCGCATTGCTGCCGCGCGTAGAGGTCTCGTCTGCCATTCTCCGCTTTGCGGCCGCCTGTGCTGCGCGCGCATGTTGTGTCGGCAACCATGCGGAGATTTATCTCACCGAGGCGGCGCGTGCGATTGCAGCGCTCGCAGGAAGATCGTTCGTCATGCCGGCGGATGTGGAGGAGGCTGCGGAGTTCGTGCTCGTGCATCGGATGAGCCGTCCGCAGGAGGAACAGCAGCCGCCGCCCGATGCTGGGAATGCACCGGAGCAGGGCGGGAATGAGATGCTGGATGAGCCGCAGGAAGCACCTCCTCCGCAGGATGACGGAGGAGAGGAAACTTCTCATGAATCCCCGTCGGAGAACGAACTCCAGGATTCCCCTCAGGATGGGGCGGACGATCCGTTCCGTCCTGAGGACGCAGATGCAGGGGAAGACGATCGCGTTGCAGCGCCGCTTGAAAACGTCATGGCGCGACTCTCGCTCCTCTCCATGACGATGCGTGCGCAGGGCGGAAAGAGCGGAAAGCGCGACATCATTCAGACGCATACGGCGGACGGCCGCTGCCTGCGCACGGAACTGCCGCATTCAGGTGCCCGTCTCGATCTCGCACTCTCTGCTACGCTGCGTGCGGCAGCCCCGTATCAGCGCGCGCGTCAGGGGACGCAGACGGTTGTGATCCGTCCTGAGGATGTGCGCGTTTGGGTGCGTGCGAAACGCGCGGCGGCAAATATCCTTTTTCTCGTCGATGCGAGTGGTTCGATGGGAGCACGCGAACGCATGAGGATGGTGAAGGGTGCAATCCTTGCCCTCCTGCAGGAGGCATATCAAAAGCGCGACTGTGTGGGGCTGATTGCCTTTCGGCGGGATCGTGCGGAAACGCTCCTGCCGATGACGCGCAGCGTGGAGCTGGCGGAAAAGCAGCTGCGCGATCTGCCGACGGGCGGACGGACACCGCTTGCCGAGGGAATTACCCATGCACTCAAGATGCTGTACGAATTGGAGAACAGGGGAAGCGAGAAGACCGTGCTCGTTCTTGTTACAGATGGTCGGACGAACGCCAAAGAGGGAAATGACAGCATACAGCGTGCCGTGCGTGCGGCTGAGGAAATTGCGAGGACGCAGGCACTTAGCCTCGTCCTTGATACAGAGTGCTCCGTTCCGCGCGTCGGTATTGCGCCAGATCTCGCCCGCCGCATGGATGCACGTTATTATACATTGGAGCACCTCTCGTCTGAAGGGGTGCTTGAGATTGTCCGCACATCCCGCAGCATACAGATGTGATTGATTGCACAGGAGGTTCGCAGAAATCGTGGAACTGGCAAAGTTGACAACGGGGGACACTGCCTACCGATACGATAAGAGCATTGCTCTATTTTTTTCCGGTGCACGCAAGGTGCTCAGCACATCGCTGTACAACGGGGGATACCATGAGGACTTTACAGCGGTGTTTAACCGCGATA
>CALIBA010000242.1 GCA_938045435.1 uncultured Selenomonas sp. | reverse complement strand
CATGATCTCGGCGTTTGTACTGCGCAGCTTCTATGCGGGCGTGACGACTAAGGTCTACGATACGCTGGCGTTCTTCCCGCTGATCCCGCAGTCGCCGTTCATGACCTATGTGAGCATTGTCATCGTGCTGCTCGGTATGGCGATCGGTGCGGCGGGTGCATGGGTGTCACTCAAGCGTTTCCTGAAAGTGTAACAGTTATTATGAAACAGATCATGAAAAAAACGCTCGCGGCGGTGCTTGCTGCGACCTTTCTTGCCACAGGGCAGGGGGCGGCAGCGACCCTCGAGGAGGAGCGCGACAGCTATGACGCGCAGGCAGAGGAACTTGGACGGCAGAGCGAGGAACTGGCAGGGAAGATCGGCACGCTCTCTGAGGAAAAGCGACTGCTCGATGAGGAGGCCGACAAGGCCATCGCAGAACATAAGGAGCGCCGCGCGGCACTTGATGAGACCCTTGCACGGCTCGCCGACAACGAGGAGAAACTCAAGGCAACCCAGCGTGACTATGACCGCAAAAGCGATGCACTCGGCAAACGTGTCCGCGACATCTATATCAACGGGCAGATCTCCTATGTGGATGTGCTCTTTGGCGCAAAGGACTTCTCGGATCTCTTGACGCGTATGGATCTCTTAAAGCGTGTCATCAAGCAGGATTATGAGCTTGTGCGTGCGGTGCTGGATGACCGCAATGCAATGGTCGCGCTCAAGGAGGAGCTGGAAAAGGACAAGGAGGCGCAGGAGCCGCTTGAAAGGCAGGCACGTTTAGCGCGAAAGGCGATGGAGGAAAAGGTCGAGAAACAGCATGCGCTCATCGAACAGATGAAGTATGACAAGGCGACCATCGACCGCAAGCAGGATGAATCCCGCGCCGCCTCGGAGCGCATCACGCGGATGCTGCAGCGCAGCAGTATGGTCAACTTGCCCGTGCAGGGCTCAGGGGCGATGGCGTGGCCTCTTGCGGGCACCATTACCTCTGATTTTGGCTGGCGCACACATCCTATTACGGGGGCGCAGCGCTTCCACAGCGGCGTTGACATCGGCGGTGATTACGGTATGCCCATTTATGCAGCACAGGCCGGTACTGTTGAATACGCGGGGTGGATCTCCGGGTACGGAAATTCTGTCATCATCAACCATGGCGGCGGCATATCGACGCTCTATGGGCATTGCCAGTCCGTCAACGTGAGTACAGGGCAGAACGTTGCGCAGGGAGAGCTCATTGCGGCCTGTGGTTCCTCGGGCAATTCCACGGGACCGCATTGCCACTTCGAGGTGCGTGTGAACGGCGAGCCGGTCAATCCACTGAACTATTTTTAAGAAATTAAATAGATGAGCGAAGCGAAAGAGGATATGGAGAGAAAAAAATACATTTTAGTCGGTGTTTTTTCTGCATTTATCGGCAGCATACTCACAATTCTTCTTGCAGGCGGGCTCATCCGCATGGCGGGATTCTACGGGGACGATATTGTGCGTCTCTTTGGCGTGATGAAGTTCATTCAGACCCGCTATGTGGACGCACCCGATACAACACAGCTCATTGACGGTGCCATCGAGGGGATGGTCGCCTCCTTGGGTGACCCGCACTCTGTCTATATGCCGCCGCGTATGTTCAAAGAGCTGCGGGAGCACACAGAGGGCGCCTTCGGCGGCATCGGCGTGACGATGGGATTCAAGGATAACCGTGTGAAGATCATCTCCGTGCTCGATGGAACCCCGGGAGAGACAGCGGGACTGCGCACAGGGGATGAGATCATCGCTGTGGATGGTGTACCGACGAGCGGCATGCAAAGCGAGGAAGTCGCCTTGCATATTCGCGGCGAGGTAGGTACGCAGGTCGTGCTTACCATTCTGCGCGACGGGCAGGAGCAGGAATATACAATCACACGCGATACGATCCAGCTGCACTCTGTGCGCGGCGCGATGGTGGAGGGGACGACCATAGGATATATCCGCATCGCCTCCTTTGCTGAACACACCGGCGAAGAATTTTCGAATGAGCTGAGCCGTCTGGCACAAGAGGGGATGACCGCCCTCATCATCGACCTGCGCGAGAATCCGGGCGGGCTTATCACGAGCTGCGTCGCCGTTGCAGAACAGGTGGTACCGGCGGGTACCATCGTTTCTGTTGTGGACCGCAGTGGGGCGGAGGAAGTCTATCGGTCGCATCTCACAGAGCGGAAATATCCCATCGCGGTTCTCATTGATGAGAACAGTGCGAGCGCGTCGGAGATTTTAGCTGGGGCATTGCAGGACACAGATGCAGGGATTGTCATCGGGACGACTTCCTATGGAAAGGGTTCTGTCCAGGCGGTGCTGCCCCTCCTCCATGACGATGGACTTAAACTCACCATCGCGAAGTACAGCACGCCGAACGGGCGCTTTATCGATGGCACAGGAATCACGCCCGATGTCATCGTTAAGCGCTCCCAAGAAGATACATCGGACGCTCAGTTTGATGCAGCAAAGGCATGGCTGCTTGCACACCCCACTCTTTGACCGCTTTCGTTTATATTTTCGGGGAGAAAAAGACGGAGCAACACCGGCAAAATGTCCTAGATTTTCTACATCTTAATTAAAACCTAATTCTATTCCAATGAATATTTAGCGCCCTTGCGTTAGCATGGGCGCGTTATTATATGGGTCGTGACCCAGTTGAGAGAGCGCAGCGAACGAAACAATAATCCACC
>CALIBA010000241.1 GCA_938045435.1 uncultured Selenomonas sp. | reverse complement strand
GGCGCACATGAAACATATAGGTCATCCGATGTTTGGCGACGAACGCTATGGCGGCTCGCATGACATTACCGATATTGCGCGTCCCAACCTTTTGGCGGATTACAACAGGCTCAAAGATCAGCTCCGTGCGCAGAATCCGGGGCATCCCATCACAGGCAGCATCGTCACGGATTACTACACCTATGGGATTCAGCGCCGCGCCGATGCGCCGAAACTCAACGGCAAGGCGTTCCTTGAGGAATATTGGGAGCGCGATCAGCGCATCACCGTCGGCAGTGGCACCATCAAGAAGCAGAATTTTTTCATCGGCGATACATGGCAGCTCTCAAAGAATACCATGCTCTTTCCGATTGTCCGCCTTGACCACAGCAATCTCTTTGGGACGAACGTATCGGGCAGCCTCGGCGTGACGCACAACGTCGGCGGCAATGCGCACCGGCGGTTCAAAGCGAACGTCGGCACGAGCTACGCTGAACCCGGCATGGGCGAGCTGTGGTACAACTGGGAGATGTATGGCAGCAATCCCATCGGCATCGGTGTTGCGAAAATGGGCTGGTGGTGGGCCGGCAATCCGGATCTAAAGCCCGAAAAATCTGTCAACATTGATATGAGCCTTGAGGGAGAGACGAAGAACACCTTCGCGCGAGTCGGGCTCTTTCACAACCGCATCCGCGACTATATGACGGTATACTTTACAGGGAAGTTCATGGACTTCGCGCCCCAGCTCGGCGCGTCCGCGAAGTGGATGCGTGCACCCGATATGATTTACAGCTTTAAGAACATCGGCAGGGCGGAGATCACGGGATTGGAGGCAGAGGTGCGGCAGAAGATCGGACCGCATTTCAACGCGCGTCTGGGGTATACCTATCTGCACGCCATCAACAAATCCGATCCTCTGATGCCGCGGCGCCTGCTCGATCGCCCGCAGCACAAGGTCGATATTGGCATCTCCTACGAGGATCAAAAGACCGGATGGGGCGCACAGCTCTGGGGCGATTACTATATCCACATGCTCGACAGCAATACGCTGGCGAACAGGAAAAACTACTGGCCGGATATTTTGGATGGTACAGGCGTGAATGAGCAGCATGTCTATCAGGAAAAGACATTTGGCATTTGGAATTTCCTGCTGCAAAAAAAGCTCAGTGATGATGCCATGGTCTATGTCGGTGTGAACAATATCTTCAACCACCGTGACGATGACCGTGCGACACAAGAACGTGTCTATCGTCTCGGCGCGAATTTTAAGTTCGACACCGGCGGCACGAAAAACAGCCGCCTCACCGGCGGCGCTACACCGATGGGAAAAGAGGAGGCTGCTGTTCTGGAGGGATTCCTCAGGCGTCCGTTCGATGTCAATAGATCCATCGGCGTCTTTCTCATCGGCGACTATCAGCTGCGGTGGAACGCCCATGGTGGTACGAACCGCCCCCGATCCACCTATACGCCGGACTCTTTCATCAGCGCCGATGCAGCGAAAAATATGGCGGATGCCGATGGGCATGGCTTTGAGCAGCGCATTCGCATCGGGGCAGATGCACGTGTCGGAAAAAATACGAATATCAAAGTCGTTGGCAGCATGACGGGTACGCCCGGTGTTGACCCGGCGCACAGCCTGCCGGATTCCAAAGGAATGGGCAAGCAGCGCTTGGAGGAAGCAGATGTGACGCAACATGCAAAGCGCTGGGATCTCTCCCTCGGGCGTCTCACGGAGCCTATGGGCGTCACGGGGTACTATTTCGGACGGGAGTACGATGGCGTGCGTGCGGTCTATACAGGAAAGAGCACACAAGTGCGTCTTGGCTACGGTACCTTTAAGCACAGCACAGGCGTTTCCGATACGGCGTATACCCACGCGACCAATGCAGTGTTCTACCGCCCGCCGACCATCGTGGAATTCCTCGGCATCAACTACGCGGATCATCCGACAGAGTTCGACAGATCCATTGCGCAGTCAAATGACGAGTATCGTGCGGCGAAGGCGGCAGGACAGGAGGCGCAGACGAAAAACCTCTATTTCTACCAACAGCTCAAGGATGTCGAGGACAGCAGCGCAAGCACAGCGGAAAAGGCAGCAAAGAAACTCGACATCATCAAACGGATGCACAGCATCGTCAAGGCAGCCTATGGAAAAGATATGGAGCGTGCGCAGATCAACCTCGACCCGGGTGGGGCGAGCGGTGCCGCAGCATTCTATGAGGTGCAGGATGCGGCGGGCAACAAGAGCTTCCTCAAGGTGGAGGACAGCGCGATGTCTTACTCAGGCTACATCAGCGACTGGGATTCTGCGGAGGACAAAGCCTATAAGCGAGATGTCAACCGAACCCTTGCACTTTCCTTGGCGGACGGCTCTGCACTGAGATCAGACGATGCCTACATTCGGGCGCGTGCGACCGACATTGAGAGCGCCTATCAAAAGATTGCAGAGCATGGCATCGCACCGGAGTTCAACGACTATGCCCGTGGCACGTGGCCCACACCGCGCTGGCAGCTCTCGGGCGGCACGTGGACGCAGGTTCCCGGTTCCTCGGCACCGGTCACGGGCTATCGGCGTACGGGGCGAGTGTTCCTTGCCCAAAAGACAGGGACGAATACCTATGCGAATGGACTGAATGCCGCACGAAGCCTCTATGAGAACAACTATGTGACGGATTCCGCCTCCGCTGCGAGCGACTACGGTCTTACATTGAACAATGTCGCCTTTGAATACCTGCGTGCGATGCAAAAAGTCGTCGAAGCCTCCGAATCAGAGAACAAGCTTCCACGCACTTCCCTTGGAAATGTCGTCGGCAATCTCATCCGCACAGAGGGCATGGTGCTGGAGCGTGACTACATCCCGCCGATTGACAAGGCATTCTTCTTGCAGATCAAACATCAATTCAGCGCGAATTTCGGTCTTGCCGCGTGGTATCTGCGCTCTGTCGGCGGCAAGAACTACATCATGCAAGCTGCAAACGGCAGAGGAAACGACAGCCGCGACTTCAGCCATCTCGCCGATGTCATTGGTCTTGGTGCACAGTGGCAGATGGGCAAACAGACGGCGCTTTCCTTTGACTATGGACAGAACCGCACCGCATTCGGCAAATATATGAACGGTGAAACGGTATTTGAACACCGCGCACGCACAGATGTCTTTACTCCGCGCGGGCGCAGTGATGGCAGTGCGCCGATTTTCTGGACCATGCGTCTTACTATTGGCAATGCAGACACAGATCGCCGCGGCTCGTGGAATGCGTTCATCGACTACAAGCATTTCGAGCACGGTGCGTTCTTCGGCGGCAACGGCACGGGCTATCTGCCCGACCGCTACCTCGACGGCATCCGCAGCTTCAGTGTCGGCGCAGGAT
>CALIBA010000240.1 GCA_938045435.1 uncultured Selenomonas sp. | reverse complement strand
ACAGTTGACCGACGACCTTGCGCGGCAGGAGTTTACCGTCAAGGAGGTGCGGCGGAGCGAACGCCGCAAGAAGGCAGCTCCGCCGTTTACAACGAGCTCGCTCCAGCAGGATGCGGCACGCAAGCTCGGCTTTACCTCCGGCCGTACGATGATGATCGCCCAGCAGCTCTATGAGGGCATCGTACTCGGACGCCACGGGGCGACGGGACTTATCACTTATATGCGTACAGACTCTACACGCATTTCAAATCTAGCAATCGAAGAAGCGCGCAGTTACATTGTGGAAGAGTACGGAAAGGAATATATTCCCACACACCCCAATGTTTATGCAACCGGAAAGAAGGCCCAGGACGCACACGAGGCAATTCGCCCGACAAGCATCTCCCGCACACCGGCAGAGGTCGCGCCCTATCTTAATCGGGATCAGCTTCGCCTCTATACACTGATCTGGCAGCGCTTTACGGCAAGCCAAATGTCGCCCGCAGTTTATGATACCATCGCAGCGCAGATTGCAGCGGGAGCCTATCAACTGCGTGCTCATGGTTCTAAACTCAAGTTTAAGGGGTATATTTCTGTTTATATTGGTGCAGAGATTTCCAAGAAGGAAAAAGATACACTCCTTCCAGAATTTTCTGCAGACGATGCACTCACGCTTGCAGAGCTCCTCCCGGAGCAGCATTTTACAGAGCCACCGCCTCGCTATAATGATGCATCTCTCGTAAAGACCCTAGAGGAAATGGAGATCGGGCGTCCAAGCACCTATGCGCCAATCATTGAAACCATACAGAAACGTGGATATGTGGAGCGTCGTGAAAAGCAGTTCCGCCCGACGGAGCTTGGGTTTATCGTTACGGATATGCTCGGAGAATATTTTAAGGATATTGTGGATGTCAAGTTTACAGCGAATCTTGAGAGTGAATTGGATGGTGTAGCTGACGGAACACTCCATAAGAATACGTTGCTCAGGGAGTTTTATATCCCATTTGAGGATACACTAAAAAAAGCAGAGGATGCTATCGGGGAAGTGGAACTTCCAGAAGAAGTAACGGATATTCCATGTGAGAAATGTGGCCGGATGATGGTGGTCAAACAAGGGCGTTTCGGCAAATTTCTCGCGTGTCCTGGGTTTCCAGAGTGCCGTAATGCAAAGCCGCTGCTGCGTGATACAGGGGTGTCATGTCCAAAATGCGGCGGAAAAATCGTCGCACGCAAGAGCCGTCGTGGGCGGGTGTTTTACGGATGTGACCGCTATCCAGATTGTGACTATACGACATGGGATGAGCCACAGCAGGAACACTGCAAAGTATGTGGTGCATTCATGCAGAAACACCGTTATCGGAGTGGACGCGCTGTCCTTTATTGCAGCAATGAAACATGTACGTCGCGGATTGACAGCCCCATCGAGAAAGAACTGATGCGACAAAAAGAGCGTGCAGCAGCAGTAGAGAACAAGGAGAAACAAACAAAACCTGCGAAAAAAAAGAATACCACTGTAAAAAAAATAGCTCGTAACAAAGAGGAAACAAGTGCATGAAGCAGATTGTCATCGTCGGGGCAGGGCTTGCCGGGAGTGAAGCAGCATGGCAGGCAGCAGAAGGCGGCGTTGAGGTGATGCTTTATGAGATGCGCCCTCGACGCAGTTCTCCAGCACATAAAACCGCATCCTTTGCAGAACTCGTATGCAGCAATTCATTGCGTGGTGCAGGGCTTGAAAACGCCGTGGGTGTGTTAAAAGAAGAGATGCGCCGCTTGGGTTCTCTGATTATGGAAGCAGCCGATACAGCAAGTGTACCGGCAGGTGGAGCACTTGCTGTTGACCGCAGTGTATTCAGTGCGTTTGTCACAGAACGTTTGTCAGAACACCCACGGATTACGGTTATTCGTGAGGAGATTACAGAGATCCCGTGCACGGATGGTAATGTTGTCATTATCGCATCGGGACCACTCACGGACGGAGCTCTTGCAGATGCGATACATACGGTTGTCGGAGATGCACTGTACTTTTATGATGCAGCAGCACCTCTGATTGACTTTTCCAGTATTGATATGATGCAGGCATATCGTGCCTCCCGTTATGGCAAAGGAGAGGCGGCATATATCAACTGCCCCATGACGGAATCTGTGTATCGTGCCTTTTGGGAGGCCCTTGTATCAGCAGAAAAGACAAGACCGAGAGCATTTGAAAAGGAAATCTTCTTTGAGGGATGTATGCCCATTGAAGTAATGGCTGCGCGCGGAGAAGATACGCTCCTCTATGGCCCGTTGAAACCCGTTGGGTTGGAACATCCAGAGACTGGTGTACGCCCCTATGCCGTTGTGCAGTTGCGGCAGGATAATGTGGAAGGGTCTATATACAATATGGTAGGCTTCCAGACCCGCCTAACATGGCCGGAGCAGCGGCGAGTCTTTCAGATGATCCCAGGCTTACAGCATGCGGAATTTTTGCGGTATGGAGTTATGCATAGGAATACCTTCATCAATGCACCGCGTCATTTGCGCCCAACATTTCAAGTACGAACAGAACAGCATCTTTTTTTTGCGGGTCAGATGACTGGCGTTGAGGGGTATGTTGAATCTGCCGCATCAGGTCTTGTTGCCGGCTGCAATGCTGCGCGCGTTGCACAAGGGAAGTCACCACTTGTATTTCCGCGCACGACCTGTCATGGGGCGCTCGCTCATTATATCACCTCCTGCGATCCGAAGAATTTTCAGCCAATGAACATCAATTTTGGACTATTTCCCCCCCTTGATAATCTTCCCCGTCGCACACGCAAACCTCAAAAAAAGCTTCTTCTGGCGACGAGAGCGCTTACAGAACTTGATCACTTTCGGGAGGAATCACTAAAAGGAGTGCAGAGATGACATTTCATGCAACGACCATTGTTGCCGTTAAAAAGAATGGGAGAGTAGCCCTCGCCGGGGACGGTCAAGTGACTTTTGGTGAGCGTGCCATCATGAAGGCCAACGCTCGGAAAGTGAGACGGCTCTACCATGGAAAAATTCTTGCGGGATTTGCAGGATCTGTTGCAGATGCATTTACACTGTTTGAGAAATTTGAAGTAAAGCTCGAATCCTACAGCGGGAATCTGCAGCGTGCTGCTGTCGAACTTGCGAAGGACTGGCGCACCGATAAGGTGCTGCGTAAGCTGGAAGCTCTTCTTCTCGTGGCAGATCAAAGCAACATCTTAATGATTTCTGGAAGCGGAGAGGTCATTGAACCGGATGGAGACTGTACAGCAATCGGTTCTGGCGGATTTTTTGCACTCGCAGCTGCAAGAGCTCTCGTGGCACATTCGGATATGGAGGCGCCAGACATTGCAAAAGAGGCGTTGTCCATCGCAGCAGACATCTGCGTCTATACAAATCACAACATCCATGTGGAGGAACTGACGTCATGAGTATTGGAGTCAATGAACAAACACCGCGCGAAATAGTTGCTGAACTCGATAAATACATCGTTGGACAGCATGAGGCAAAAAGATCTGTCGCCATTGCACTGCGCAACCGTTGGCGCAGTCAACAGATCGATGCCGATATGCGGGAGGACATCATACCGAAGAATATTCTCATGATTGGTTCGACCGGTGTTGGCAAAACAGAGATCGCTCGCCGTCTTGCCCGTCTTGTACGAGCACCATTTTTAAAGGTGGAGGCGACCAAGTTCACGGAAGTCGGTTATGTTGGACGTGATGTAGAATCCATTGTTCGAGATCTTGTAGAAACCTCTGTACGCATGGTACGCCATCAAAAGCTGGAGGAAGTTCAGGAAAAGGCAAGAGAACATGCCGAAGAGCGCTTACTCGATGTCTTTGTTCCGGAACCAAAAAAATCTGCCAATCCATTGGGCAGTCTCTTTGGATCTGGAGAAGATGAAAAGAAAGAGATGCAGGACCCACCGAAATATCAGGCAGGACGTGAGTGGATGCGCAAACGCCTGCGCAGCGGTGAGCTTGAGAATGACATAATTGAAATTGATGTGGAAGAATCAGCACGTCCTATGGCGGGGATGTTTGCTGGATCTTCTTTGGAGAGCATGAGCGACAACTTGCAGTCGATGATTGGAAGACTTGTCCCCAAGACCCATCGCAAAAGAAAAGTCAGCGTTGCACAGGCACGCAGAATCTTTGCAGCAGAGGAAGCGGACAAACTAATTGATATGGATATTGTCGCAGAGGAAGCCGTTCATGTCGCAGAGTACAGCGGCATTGTATTCCTCGATGAGATTGACAAAGTCGCTGTGAGCAACGGTCATACGGCAGGAGCGGACATTTCGCGTGAGGGTGTTCAGCGTGACATCCTTCCCATCATAGAGGGATCAACAGTCGTCACGAAATATGGTCCTGTGAAAACAGACCATATCCTCTTTATCGCCGCAGGAGCCTTTCATATCGCAAAGCCATCCGATCTCATACCAGAACTACAGGGACGTTTTCCCATTCGCGTTGAACTGAAATCTCTTGTCAAGAGTGATTTTGAACGGATCCTTACAGAACCAAAGAACGCACTAATTAAGCAGTACAGTGCGCTCCTTGGTGTTGAAGGGGTCACGCTGAACTTTCGAGACGATGCCACGAGCCGCCTTGCAGAACTCGC
>CALIBA010000239.1 GCA_938045435.1 uncultured Selenomonas sp. | reverse complement strand
AAAACCACAACGACTTCGGCACGGATGTCACCTCGCACATCAGCCTCAACAAGAAATTTGGCCGCAGAACACACGCCTATATTTCCTTCGGACAGGCGGTCAACAATCCGACGCTTAAAATGCGCTACGCAAACACACCCTTCTGGATCGGGAATCCCGACCTCAAGCAGGAGCGCTCGCACACCTTTACCATCGGTGCAGACAGCCAGATCACGCGCAAGTGGAACGTATCGGGCAGCCTCTACTGGAGCAAGGTAAAGGATGCGCTCCGTTGGGTGGCGAATCCGATTCCCGGCAATCCCGGCCGCTACGTGAATATCCAGACCGAGGATCGCCGCGGCCTCGAACTCAGCACACGCTATCGTGCCGACGATCGCTGGGCCATCCGTGCAGCGTACAGCTATGCGCATATCGACTCTACCGATCCCGCCAAGAGCTTTCTTTCCTCGAACACGCGCCCGAACGGCTACAATCTCGGCATTTCTTATACGCAGGGAAAATGGGACGCCAACCTCGATCTGAATTATGTGACGGGACGCAGCACAGCACGCTTCACTGATGCCCGCTATCTAACGCTCGATCTCGGCGTCAATTATCACATCACAAAGGAGTTCAAGGTCTATCTGAAGGGCATGAACCTCACCGATGAAAGCTACGAATCCATCGGTGACACAAGACTCGGCAGCTATGCCATGCCGAGCCGTCACTTCATCCTCGGCGGGACGTATAACTTCTAACCATACGCAGCAACAAAAGAGGAGCAGACAAAATCTGTCTGCTCCTCTTTTGTGCTTCCAAGCGGCAAAAGTATGTACTATAATATTATTCAGCGGCTGGTGAATGTTGGTTTGCTCCCTTTAGGGAGGTGATGCACATAACGCTTTTTGAAAGGCTGTCACTTTTGATTGCGGCAATAACGCTCGTAGGAACGGCGTGTCTCATCGTGAAGATGCGCCGTTTTTGATTCTGCTGCATGAGCGCATTGCATTTCACCCCCACTTTCGGTAGAATGTGAATAAGGGAGGATCTATCATGCTGAAAAAATTATTCCTGCCGAGCCTCGTGCTCGTGTCCATCCTCGCATTTTCCTGCACGCTGGTGCATGCGGAGGAACCACCGGCGAGATCGATGCTCATCAAAGTTGACCCGAACGCTCCGCGCACCAAGGGCAGCCCCGTCGTGGTCGAATCTTCATTGGAAATCGAACGAACGACACTGCACGACCGCGGTACAGCACTTACGATGTATCTGCCGCCGATGGAGAGGACGTTCAACTCTTTCAGTGCCCGAACGGGTGAGACCATATTCATCAATGACAGCTTCTCCAATGGGGATGCACCTCTTCATCTGGAAGCACTGATTGCACACACACCCACAGCGGCAGACACAAGTGCCCGCACGGTACCTATTCCAGGATTTGGCATGCTTACGGGTGCGCCCGCGCAGGGAGAGGCGGCAAAGGCACGCTTCAAGGAGGCGTCCGATCAGCTAATCGCAAGCCTCCAAGCTGCCGCCGATATAAAAGACGTGGAGGTACTCAGCAATGAGGAAGTCTCGCAAAACGGGCATCCTGCGCATCGCTTGACTGTGCGGCTCTCCACGAACAAAGGCGAAAGGATCTCCGATATGATGTGGGTCTCTGAGCCGGCGGGCGAGTGGTTTATCCACCTCTTCTTTGATGCGGACAACAAAGATCTGACCAACCACGCACACTATCTGTTTTCCTCGATTGAAATCAGCGCGGATCGCGGAAAATAGCAATTTCGCAGAAGGCGCACCCTATAATCCCGTAAGAACGAAAGGAGGCCTCCCATGGACAAGATTGCAAGACTCAAAGAAATCCTAGAGAGCAGCCGCCGCGCGGTCTTCTTCGGCGGGGCGGGCATGTCAACCGAGTCGGGCATTCCGGACTTTC
>CALIBA010000238.1 GCA_938045435.1 uncultured Selenomonas sp. | reverse complement strand
GCGCCGAGGATACGCGGCAGGCGCACATCATAGACCATCGAGACCTCCATCGCCGTCACATCGGGTGGCAGAACGCCCGTAAAATCCGCCACGAGAATCTGATAGATGTGCGTGGGAGAGATATGATACGCGCCGAGCATCAGTGAGCAGAGGATGCATGCCAAAGGGAGCAGGACGAAAAAAACGCCCTGCCCCCCTTTGACATACGTATGCAGCCGCATCATTTCCGCTGAATGCCGTCTGAGACCGTACCCGTGAACGGCACGCCGTAAAAGGCCTCATAGAACTTTTTCGCACGTGCTGCGACCACGTCCGCGCGCACCTTGTCCGGATAGAACATATGCGCAAGCCAGAGTTCTCCGAGCGCCACCGAGTCTGCGTCGGGGTTGCCCCACGGCTTCGCCCAATACGGTGCTTCAATCACATTCCCATTCTGCACTGCACGCAGCTGCGCGTAAGCGGGGTCAGTCATAAACTCCTTGTGGATCTCAGGATAGCGGTCCTGCGAGATGATGACGTCGGGGTTCCACTTCGCGAGTGACTCGACGCTGTATTCCCCATTCCCCTGAATATCCTTCGCCGCAGGGTTCACGCCGCCCGCACGCAGGAGCATGCAGCCAACGTACTTGTCGTTTCCGTAGACCAAATGCTTGCTGCCGACGGGGATTGCCGTCACGCGCTGATCCTCCGGGATCTCACCAACTGCCTTTTCAACAATGGCGCGGCTCTCCTCGGCAAATGCCCAGAGTTCTTTCGCCTTTGCGTCGCGTCCCGTGAGATGGCCCAAAATCTCAATCGCGCCGTGCAACCCATCCGTATACGCCTTATCCGCATTCGAGAGGCGCGGATTCTGTGCCTCCGTCTGCTTGCCCTCGCCGCGCAGAGAAATGACCGCAACGGGAATGCCCATCTCGCGCAGTTTCGCGGCTGAGGCCTGATCGGACTGTGAGGCAACAATCACGATGTCGGGCTTCAGCTTTGCGATCTCCTCAATATTCGGCTGCGTGAGCGTGCCCGGCGTCGGCAGCGTCTTAATCGCCGGCTAGATGTCCGCGATGTAGTCGCCAAGGTCACGCTGCCACGTTGACTCGACGCCGACGATCTTGTCCTGCCCGCCGAGCTGGCAGATGATGTCGAGCGAGTGGTGCTGCAGGACGACCATGCGCTCCACAGGGGTCTTCACCGTCACCTCGTTGCCCGCCTGATCGGTGAACGTGTAGCTGTCTGCCGCAGGTGCTTTCTGCTCTGCCGCCTGTTTTGCCTCCTGCCCGCAGCCCACGAGCAGTACCACCATAAAGACGGCGGCAAAGAGTGCGGTCAATCCGCGCTGCCAAATCCTCTGTTCCCTCATAAAATCCCTTTTCCTTTCGCGGCTTGCACCGCAATCCTAAGAGGTCAGACATTTTCTCTAATAAAAAATGCCCGCCGGAAAATCCGGGGGCACAACATGCACGCAAAAAGAGCGCAGTTCTCCTGCCGGTTTTCCTTTGCAATATGGGCAGGGAAGACCGTTTCCGAAAGGAACCCCCAATAAAATGATGATAGGGATTCCTGAACTTCCCCCGTGACCTGCGGTCAGACCGCCGCACCATAGCAAATGCCACAGGTGCGACGGCTCGAAAAACATAAGTGTATATGCAGTTTTCGTTAGTATATCATGGGATTGTGTGCAACACAATGAGAAAAATCATGTTTCACATCAAATGTAAATTTATCTAAAGCCATATGGTTCGCCCACCCATGACTATTTTCCTGCTTTGACGCAGCATTTTTTCGCTTGATCTGAACGCACTCTTAGGCGCTGCCTGTCATCTGCTTTCTCAAAAGATTTTACCGCATTGCCTCTGTACGGCAAAGGTCATACGCTGGCTTGCAAAAGCCTTTGCACTCATGATAGAATATAAAAGAATTCGTACAGATGAACTTATTAGGAGGTATTTATGTTGCAAACACGATGCATGCACACGCTGCGCACACTGCTTGCCGCCATGATGCTGGGCGTACTTGCGCTCACGAGCGGCTGCTTCAGCGGCGATGTGAACGTCGTCATCCATGAGGATGGCAGTGCCGATCTAAAGACCACACTCGTCAGTGTGCCCATGCTTGCGGAGCTTGTCGAACAGAGCAAAACGGCGGCACTCGAAAAGAATCCTGAGGCACAGGTCACCCCTGTGGAAAAAGAAAATATGTCAGGCTATGAGATTTCAGAGCACTTCAAAAATGTCGAAGGTCTGTCCACACAGGATTTCTTCGCCGCACACGAAGGAAAGAATACGGGCATCACCGCAACGAAAAATCTCTTTTACGACGACTACAATTTTGACCTGCTGTTCGAGGGAAATGATGATCAATCAGGCGCGGGTGCATTTGCCTCCGGCATCACCTTCACCTATCAGATGACGCTCCCCGTCGTGCCCACGAGTTCCAACGCCGACCGTACGGAGATGGAAGGCAAGCTCCTCACTTGGAATCTCGGCAAGACGCTCACAACAGGTGAATCTTCCAAGATTCAAGTTGCCTATCGCATCTGGCACAAGGGCGCAATCGCTGCCGCTGTCATCGCTGTGCTCTTACTGCTCGGTGCGCTCGTATTCTTCATTCTGCGCCGCCGAAAATCCGCAGAGGAAGAACCGCAGCAGCTGATCGAAGATGTACCGATTGAGATCCATCAGGAAGAAAAACAGTAACATTTAAAAATGTGCATAAAAAGAGCGGAACTTCTGCATTGTAGTGCCCCCCAAAAGTTGGATCCCCTATGTCTAACTTTTGGGGGTCAGGTCACACTGGAAGTTCCGCTCTTAATTTTATGAATGCTGCCCTCTCATTAAGGGCATTTACTCCACGAGCGCCACGGGCGACGGCACGCGCACACCGCGACTGTTTGTAAAGATCTCAACATGCACACCAAAGACCGCAGCAATACGCTCCTCGGTGAGCACATCCTCGGGTGCACCGACGGCCTCTATGCGACCTGCACGCATCAGGATAATATCATCGGCATACTGCATGGCATGTGCCATGTCGTGCAGTACCATCAGAACCGTCATATGGTGCTCGCTGCGCAACTGCGCAATGATCTCCATCACACGCAGCTGGTGCGCAACATCGAGGTAGGTGGTCGGTTCATCGAGCAGGAGCAGTTTGGGACGCTGACTGAGTGCCATGGCGAGAAAGACCCGTTGCCGCTCCCCTCCGGAGAGCGTATGCACCTCGCGTGCAGCGAATGCCGAAACATGCGCGGTATCCATCGCCCATGCGATGGCCGCACTGTCTTCTGCCGTATCGCGCGGCTGAAAGAGCTGTGTATGGGCGAAACGCCCATAGGCAACAAGCTGCCGCACCGTAAGCCCCTGCACCGCTGCACGCTCCTGCGGCAGGATGGCACGTACGCGGGCAAGCGCCCGCTCTGAAAATTGCCCCAGTTCCTTTCCGTCCAGTAAAATCCCGCCCGTATAGCGCCTGTTCAGCCCCGCAACGGCACGCAGGAGAGTGGTCTTGCCCGCACCGTTGGGTCCAACGATTGCCGTGCGCCGTCCTGCGGCTGCAGTGAAGTGCAGCCCATGCAGGATCTCTTTGCCCGCGATGCGCACATGAAGATCCCGCACATCAATTTGTCCCGCACTCATAGCTGCCTCCTAAGAAGATAGAGGAAGAACGGCGCTCCGAGCACCGCCATGATGATGCCAACCGGCAGCTCGAGCGGGGCGAACATGAGACGCGCCGCCGTATCACTGAGCGTGAGCACCGCAACACCAAGGAGCGACGCTGCGGGCAACAGAAAGCGATAATCAGAGCCAATCAAAAGACGCGCCGCATGCGGTACGATAAGCCCCACAAACCCAAGCAGACCCACGACGGAGACGGCACTGGCAGCAAGGAGCGCCGCAACTGCCGTGAGGAAAATACGCGTACGCTCAACGGCAAGCCCCACCCCGCGTGCCATATCATCGCCGAGCTGCAAAATGTTGAGCCTCTGCGCTGAAAAGAGCGCGAGCAGCCCCGCACAGACAGTATAGGGGAGAAGCATCTCCACATGCGGCCAGCTGCGGGCAGACAGTCCCCCGACCATCCACATCAGCGCACTGTGCACGCGGTCGCTGTAAAGAATCATCATCGCCGAGATCCCCGCTCCGAGGAACGCCGACACCGCAACACCCGCAAGGATGATGCGCGTCGGGCGAATGCCGTCCTTCCATGCGAGGATATAGATGAGCACCGCCGCCCCCATCGCCCCGCCAAAAGCCGCAGGCGTCACGAGCCATGCCGCCCCCGGCACGAGGAGCATGATAAAAATGCCCGCAAGCCCCGCCCCCGAAGAAATGCCGATGATATGCGGGTCGGCGAGCGGGTTGCGCAGAATCGCCTGCAAAATCGCCCCCGAGAGAGAGAGATTGATGCCGACAAGCGCCGCGACAATCGTGCGCGGCAGACGAATGTTCCATAAAATCTGCTCATGCACTGTCCCATGCGCACCGCCAAGAGCGCTGAAGATTTCCGCTGTGGGAATCTCCACAGAGCCTTTCGCCGCCGAGAGCAGCATGGAAAGCACGGCGAGCCCGGCAAACAGCGCAAGCAGCAAAACGCGCCGTTTCATGGATAAATCAGCCGCGCCATATAGCGCACCGCCGCAGGATAGTCGATGCCGGGACTAAAGAGGAACAGCTCCTGCGGCAGGTAGTAGACGCGCCCCTCACGCACCGCCGCGACACTCTGCCATGCAGGACTTTCTGCAAACATCTGCTCCATCGAGGCGCGGATCTCCGCCTCCTCACCCATGCTCGTCACAAAGATGATGTCCGGGTTCTGCGAAACAAGTGTTTCCATGCTGTACGGCGCTGCATCCGGATTCTTGTCAAGCGCCGTCATGCCGCTCGCCGTATTCTCCCAGCCGAGCATTTTTACAATACACCCCGCAATGCTTCCATCCAGCTGCACCGAAAGCCCCTGTCCCGTGCTGTGGATGATGGAGACGCGCTTTTTCTCCTGCGGAATGGAGGCGCGTACCTCCTCGATGTCCGCGTCCATCTTCTCGATGAGCGCATGCCCTTTTTCCGTCTCACCCGTGAGCGCAGCGAACATGCCCACCTCGCGTTTGACATCGTCATAGCTTTTCATCTCTACGACAAGCGTCTTAATATCGTTCGCCGCAAGCGTCTCGATAAGCTTTTCATTCATCCCCTTGTTGATGATGACGAGGTCGGGTGTCAGAGAAAGCACCTTTTCCGCATCAATCTGGTAGACGGGGCCGATTGTCGCAGCATTTGCCGCCTCGGCGATGACCTTGGACTTCGTCATGGGACGCCCGACAACCTCCCCGCCGACCGCATAGAGTGGAGCAAGGAACGAAGCCGATGTCACGACAATGCGCTCTGGCTTTGCTGTAAAGGTCACCGTACGACCATTGTCATCCGTCACGCTCGCGAAATTCTGCGCAGCCTGTGCGCCCTGCGGGGCAGACTGCTCCTTGACGGGGCCGCAGGCTGTCAGCATGAGAGAGGCAGCAGTGAGTACGGCAAACAACGCTTCTTTTTTCATGGCTCAGCCCCTCCTCGTGAGAATGGTGGAAAGATAGTTCAGCTTCTCATCGGCATGCGCTTCCAAATCGTGAATGATGCGCTCACCGTCCAGCCCCGCGCGGCTGACAAGCACAGCGTCCTTTGCCATGTCATTTTGCCTGAGGAGATCGACGATCTCCGCATAGTTGCGGTAGACCTTCATGATGACGGCACTGCCCGCAACCGCCATGACCTCCTCTAGATGCTTCTTGTCCGCCGTCGCCGGAATGACGGCAAGCACATCGTTGCCCTCGACGATGGGGCGGCCGATTTGACTGCCGATAGCGGCAAATGCAGGTACGCCCGGAATTGTGATGATGTCCACATCCTCATGCTCCAAGAGGCGGAATACATAGATGTAGGTACTGTAAAACATGGGGTCACCGAGGGTGAGGAACGCGACGTTTTTCCCTACATTCAAAAGCTCTAAAATCTGTGCCTTGTTCGTCTCCCACGCGCCTGTATCAGCAGCAAAATCCTTCACCATGGGAAATACTTGGTAGACAATTTCGATGTCCTTCTTAAGGTGCGGGCGTGCGATTTCGAGTGCAACGCTGCCCTCCTTTTTCTCCGTTTTCGGGGCAATCAGCACATCTGCCTTCTCCATCGCCTTGATTGCCTTGACTGTAAGGAGTTCTGGGTCGCCAGGGCCGACGCCGATGCCGTAAAATGTTCCGCGCATAAAATCTTCCTTCCGTTTTGAATTGTGAATCCATATTGATCAGGCAGGACAAGTCCCGCACGAATGCTTAGGCCCCTGCCCATACCCATCCCCACGCCGGTGGAAGAACAGCGTGAAGAATAAAAAATCCTCCCTCATCTTAACGAGGAAGGAGGATTTTGTCAAATGCAGTGTGATTACATCAGCATCGCGAGCATGGTGCCGGCTGCAACAGCCGTACCGATAACACCCGCAACGTTCGGACCCATGGCGTGCATGAGGAGGTAGTTGCCCGGCTTTGCCTTCATGCCGACAATCTGGCTGA
>CALIBA010000237.1 GCA_938045435.1 uncultured Selenomonas sp. | reverse complement strand
CCGTGTTGGCGGCGGTGTCGGCGGTGTTGGCGGCGGTGTTGGCGGCGGTGTCGGCGTGCCGCCTTCGTCGATGGCAGAGCCGTCGGTCTTGACGATGAGTTCCTTCTCGTCTTTGGTGATGCCGATCTTTGCGACGGTGGCGTCGGAGACGCCCTTCCAGACAGTCATGGTGGTCGCGCCGTTCTTTACGATTTTGGCGTTCGCGGTGTAGAGAAGACGCAGGCGCTTTTCGGTTTCATCGCCGCGCAGGTGCGCCGTGACTGCCGTGCCGCCGAGGTCGGTATTGCTCGCAGACGAGAGCCAGAGCATGGTATCGTCCTTCGTCATGCCGGCGGGCAGCCAGAACTCGAGTTTTTGGAATCCATCGATGGACTTTGCCTGGATGCCCTTGGTCTCCTTGACGACGAGCGCGTTGCCTGCGATGTTCTCCGTCGCGCCGTTTGCCTTGTACCCATAGAGCTGCGCCGCAGAGAGGTTGGGCGTGCCCGTGATGACGATGCGGTTATCCTTGACGGTTGCGACGGAGCCGGCAGTACTGCCCACGTTCGCAGCGCCGGCATAGATGCTGTCCTGATAGATGCCGCCGCTGATGTTCACAGTGTTCTTGTTTGCCGTCGCCTGTGCTGGCGCGCCGTCTGCGATGGCGTAGCCGCCGATGATCTCCGACGTAAATGTACCGTGTGCGAGGTTCAGGGTGTTCTCGCTTGCTGTCGCCGTCGCAGCCGCCCCGTCAGCGGAGGCATTGGCCCTGCCGCCGCGAATCTCCTTCCACGGAGCAACGGCGGAGAGGGTGACGGTATTCTTTGATGCCGACGCAGTAATGGGGGCATCCTTGCCGATCGCTCCTACTGTGCCGCCGTACACATCGCTTGCCGCCGTCAGCGTGCCGCCCTCGGCGGTGACGCGGTTTTTGTCTGCTGCAGCCGCTGCGCCCGCGCGCTCTGCCTTGCCGGAGGCGGCGCCGCCGATGAGCTCCTGCGCTGTGCCGGAGGCGTTCTTCAGCAGCAGCACATTTTCATGTGCCGCAGCGGATGCGGTCTTCCCTGCCGCTTTCGTAATGACCAGGGCATACCCCGTCTGGATGCTGGTGTCATCGAGCTTGGCATTCGTGAGGTTGACCGTGTTCTTCGTGAGGGCGGCGGTCGCTGCGCTCTTCGTTGCGATGAGTTCTGCCCAGCCGCCGTACAGCTTGTTCGCGAATGTACCGCCCGTGCCCGTGACGGCGTTCTCCGTGAGCGTTGCCGCCGCATCGCCCGCATTGTTCACTTTCAGGGAGGCAAGTGCGCCGTAGGCGTCCTTCACCGCGCCGCCCGTGCTCGTGACCGTGTTCTTCGCTATATGCGCCGTGAACGATGCGCCGTCCTCGGAGGAATTTTCCTGTGAGAGATAGGCGCCATACGCGCTGTTTGTCACCACGCCCTTTGCCTCGATGGTGGCGGTGTTCTCGGTCGCCGTGTATGTCGTCGCGCCGCCAAAGGCGTTCGTCGCCATCATGTTCACGCCGCTCATGGTATCCGCCGTGCCCTCCACGAGCCGCGCCGTGTTCCCCGTCGCCGTGAGCGCGGTATCGCCCGCCGCCGTGGCGCCGGGATCCCGCCGATAGGTGATGTATGCCCCTCGGATGCTTTCCACGGCATTCGCCTTCGTCACGGTCGCTGCGTTTCTCTCGGCGATTACCGCCGCCGCGCCGTCTGTCTGAGCGACAGAGGTGTCTATGCCATAGACACCCTCAAGCTTCGTGCCGCTCCCCTCGGCGCTGTTCTCCCGGAAGGTCGCCGTGAGATCCGCCGCCGCCGTCGTATCAAGCTTCGCATAGCTGCCCGCAAGATTCGAGATCTCCTTGCCCGCCGCGCTCGCACGGTTCTTCTCTGCGAGGATCTCCGTCTTGCCGGCGTTCGCGTTTTGCGCGAAGATATGGCTGCCGTAGATTTTGTCCGCGCTGAGATCCGCCCCGCGCGCCGTGATGGTATTCTCCTCGGCGGTGAGCTTCAGATTCCCCGCTGCATTTCGCGCCTCGATGCTGCTGCCGGCGAGGGCTGCGGAGCCAGCGCTCTCGACATCCGTGAGGGAGGCACTGTTCTTTGCTGCGGTCAGTTCTGCCGCGCCGAACGCCTTGAACAGACGCAAAAAGCCGCCGTAGGCGCTGCCCGCCTTGCCGTTCGTGAGCGCCAGCGCATTCTCCGTGAGCGTCCCCGTGACGGTACGCGTCGTCGCCGCCGTCTGCTCCAATGAGCCATAGGCGCCATCTACCTCTGCAGTGGTGCCGTGCGTGCCGAGCGCCTTGTTCTGCGTGACGGTGAGGCTGACATCGCCCGTCGTGCTGCTCGCCGAGGCGTAGCCGCCGTAGCTCTCCGCGTTCGTGACGGCGGCAGCGGCGAGGTTCAGCGTGTTGCCGGTGGCGACGGCGGATGCCGTGCCCGGCGTGCCGGAGCCCGCACTATCTGTGCCTGCGTAGGAATTGCCGCCGTAGAGATGCCCCTGGAACGTGCCCGCATCTGCCGTGACCGTATTCCCCTCTGTCCGTGCGGTCGCCGCCGCATTCACGGCTTTCGCATAGACATCCGCACCGTAGACCTCCTGCCATGGAGCAGCTGCGGAGAGGGTGACGGTGTTCGCCGTCGCCGCCGCTGTGACGGGGGCGTCCTGGCCGACCGCCTCTACTTTGCCGCCGTAGACCTTGTTCGCCGCCGTGAGCGTGCCGCCAAGGGCGGTGACGCTGTTTTTGTCTGCCGCAGCCGTCGCACCACCAAGGTCTGCCTCGACATAGGCGTTGCCGCCGATGAGATTCTGCGCTTTGCCGGAGGCGTTCTTCAGCAGCAGCACGTTTTCATTGGACGCAGCGGATGCGGTCTTCCCTGCCGCCCTTGTACGAGCAACGGCATGGCCCGCGCGGATGGAGGCGCCATCGAGCGCGGCATTCGTGAGATCGACCCTGTTCTTCGTGAGGGCGGCGGTCGCCGTGCCCATCTCTGCGGAGAGGTCTGCCACACCGCCCCGCACTACGTTCACAAATGTGCCGCCCGTGCCCGTGACGGCGTTCTCCGTGAGTGTCGCCTGTACGTCCCCTGCATGGTCCGCATGCAGCGTCACGGAGGCACCCACCGCGTTCTTTACCGTGCCGCCCGTATTCGCGACCGTGTTCTTTGCGGCGGTCGCCGTGAACGACGCGCCGTCCGCAGAGTTGTTTTGCTGATTGATCTCTGCACCCGTGACGCTGCTTGTCACCACACCCTTTGCCGCGACGGTGACGGCGTTCTCGGTCGCCGTGTATGCTGCTGCGCCGCCAAAGGCGTTGTTGATGCGGATCTCGGTACCAAACAGTTTGGACAGCTTGCCCTCGTTGAGGTCTGCCTTGTTGCTCTTGGCGACGAGCGTCGTATCTCCCGCCGCCGTTGCAGCGCCGTCGCGCTCATAGACGAGCTTTGCCCCCGTGAAGCTGCCGCCGTCAGCGGTCAGCTTCGTCACGGTGACGGTGTTGCCCTCTGCGGTCACCTCTCCCGCGCCGTCTTTCTGCGTTGTCTTGGCAAGCGCACCGTACGCATCGTAGGCAGTGCCGCTCTGCACCTCTGCCGTATTCCCCGTGAGCTTTACCGTGAGGGCGGCATTCTCGGATGAGATGATGTCGGCATAGCTGCCGGCAAGGGTATCGGCATTTTTGCCCCGCATGAGGGCGCGGTTCGCCGTCACCGTGGTCTCTGTCGTGCCCGCATTGCTGTTCCGCAGCTTGACGTGGCTGCCATACATGTCATTGACATCGAGCGCCGCGCCATCTGCCGTGACCGTGTTCTCCTCCGCACGGATCTGCAGACTGCCCTTCGCATCGTGTGCATCTATGTAGGAGCCGCGGAATGCGGAACTAGACCCGCGCTCGCTCGCGGCGTTGGTGAGGACGACGCTGTTCTTGGCGGCGTGCAGATCTGCCGCGCCGGCCGCCCTGCTCAGGGTCAGCCGACTGCCGTCCACCTGGTACGCCTTGCCGCCCGTGAGCGTGACCGTATTCTCGGCAGCGGATGCCGTGATCGCCTGCCCTCCTGCCGCCGCAGACTGGTCGAGCTTGCCGTCGGCACCGCATACCACCGACTTAGTGCTCGTGAGCGTCCCGTCGATGCTGTTCTTCTCCGTCGTCAGGCTGAGCTTGCCCGTCTCACTGCGTACGGATGCATCGCCGCCCGTGATGTAGACGGCCGTACCATCCGTCGGAAATGCCGCCGCACCGGCGAGATGCAGCTTGTTCTCGGAAGCGGTCGTCGTCGCCGTTCCCGCCTTTGTCACCGCATTCCCCCAGCCGACCAAAATTTTCCTCTGGAACGTGCCCCCGTTCGCCCATAGCTCGTTGCCGCTCGCCGTCGCCGTGGCAGTACCGGTCGCGTCGTCGTTCGTCGCCGACGTCTTGCCGCCGTAGACGACCTCCTTGAAGGTGCCGCCTGCGATGGTGAGCTGATTCGCATTTGCTGCAGTGGTGACGGCAGCGGCTTTTTTTGCCCTGAGAGTGTTGTATCCGCCTGCACTGTCCTTCTTGAACGTGCCGGAGCCCGCCGCGATCGTGACGATGTTCCCGTTCGTCTCTGCCGTACTCAGCGGAACATGCGTGCCGCCTGCCATCTGCTCTGCAAAGGCGTAGCCGCCGTAGAATTGGTCTGCGCCCGCCTTTGCGGTCAGGTGATTCTCGTTTGCCTGCAGGGAGATGGATGTCTTGGTCGGGTACGCATACACATATCCGCCGCAGATTTCCGTGACGGTACCGCCCGTAGTGAAGGTGAGGCTGTTGCGCAGTGCCTTCGCCTCGCTGCGTGCATCCGTTTCTGTTATGGCCTTGCCGCCGTAGAGTTTTGTCTCTGCGGTAAAGCTGCCGCCCGTGACGGACGCCTCACTGTCCGTCACCGCTGCCGTGCTGTTGACGCTCTTGGTCTGTGCATAGGCTGCACCGCCCGCAACGGTGATCTCACCGCCCTCGGGCACGTTGTAGGTGCCGCCCTCGATGGTGACCTTGCTGTGCGCGACGTCTGCCACGCCCCGCGTCGCGCCGCCGCCGTCGCCCTCCTGGGACATGGCGAGACCGCCGATGATGCCCCACTGAGGCTCAGGTGTGGTGCTGTCGAGCTTGAATGTGCAGTTCTTGATGGCGACCTCCGCGCCGGAGATCTTTGCGGTGCCGCCATGCTCCAGCCATGCGTATGCGCCGATGGCGCCGCCGATCGTGCCGCTGTTCACGGTCGCCTTGCCGCCCGCGTTCGTGCCCGTGAACTGGATCGTGCCGTCGGTCGCGCTGACCTTCCTCCACGCGCCTGCGACGAACGTGGGGCGGTGGTAGCTGCCCGCGAGATAGTAGATCTCGGGCGATGCCCCGCCGCCGTTCGTGCCGACGGTGATGGTCGCCGCCGTGCCGTCCGTGCTGCCCGCGACGCCGTCATTCGTCACCGTATCCGTCGTGACGGTGGCGGCGACGATGGGATCGGCGTAGGCTGCGGGCGCTGCGCCGAGGGTGAATGCCCCCGCCGCAAGGGCGGCGAGGATTTTAGGCGCAAGGGACGATGGGGCTTCTTTGCGGTGTAAGTGTCGCTTCATGGGCGTGACTCCTTTCAAAAACAGATCCGATAGAATGGGGGAGCCTTTTCAGTATGTGCAGACGCCCCGCACCCGATGGGACAACACTTCTTTATGTTTCATTATAGCATAGTCTATAATGAATGCAATTGTCATGGATGATAGATGATAAAAGTTCTAATTTTGAAAAAAGCGGCTCTTTGCAAAATATTACAGAAAAGATAAGTATGCCGCGCGATACGTCTAAGCAAATCCCGGCGGAGCAAGCGCACGTACGCTTGCAGAGCGGGGGGGCGTGGCGTGCGCCGAATTTGTCCGTAACAGCAAAAAAAGCATGTATTTTCAATGGAAACCGGGTATAATAGAGATAGCATTTTTTTGAAAAGGAAGGCAAGGCAATGAAACGATGGCGCGTGTTCCTCTTTCTCTGCGCACTCCTCGTCCCGCTGCGCGTTTTTGCCGTGCCTGCGGATCGTCCTTCACTCCTCTTTGTGTGTGCGGCGGCATCTGAGGCGGCGTACAGCGGGGCGCTGCCGGAGCTGCTGCGTGCGCGTCTCGCGGCGGCGGGATGGCAGATCGAATCGTATGAGACGGCAGGGCACAAGGGGACGGTGGGGCGCTTCTTTCATATGGTGCGGCGGGAGGAGGACGGACAGGAGACGCATCTCATCGCATTTCCGGGGACGGAGCGCGGGAGCGATGTGTGGACGGATCTGCGCCTTGGGCGGGCGGTATTCGGCGGGCGGACGCCCGCAGAGTTCCTCTCGATGCGCGATGCGCCCGTGACGGAGCGCAAAGATACGCCGCTCGTGCATCGCGGCTTCCTCGACTATACACAGGCGGCACTCTTTACAGACGTATTGTCCGCTTACGGGGAGCGCACGGCGGGTGAGGTGCTCGCGGATGAGCTGCGCGCGCACCCGTCGGCAAAGCTGTATCTGACGGGGCATAGTCTTGGCGGTGCGGCGGCAATCCTTGCAGCGGCGCGTCTTTTTGATATGGGGGCGGCACCGGAGCAGCTTATCGTGACGACATTCGGTACGCCTGCGGTCGGAAACGGGGCGTTTGCGCGTACCTATGAGGGGAAATTTACGCTTTATCGTGTGGTGATGCGCGGCGACCCAATGAAGGATCTGCTCGCCGCACCGCTTGGATTTCAGCAGTTCGGGGAGCGGATTTCGTGGCGTCTTGCGCCGCATACGACCGCCTTTCCCCATGCGATGATCGCATACGTGGATGCGGCGATTCGGCAGCTCTATGACGCATACGGCGGGGATAGTGCCTATCTTTTTCTCATGGGGCAGCCGAACCGCACACAGGGGCATGTCGTCTATGCCGCACCGATCGAGACGGCATTGGATCCGGCACTCATGGAGGATGCGCCCTATATGAAGGCCGTCCTGTGCGATGCACTGTATGTGCGCAATGCACGCGTGGTGTTTGCCGCGGACGGCGGCGGGCTGTCGGAGGAGGGACTGCTGCGCGGTCTGAATGCGCATCTTGCGGCGGCACGCGCGGCGGGGGCGGTGCAGCTCATCGCTTATCGGATTGCGGGGGCGCGGGTGCGTGACGCGCGTGTGACGTATCGGCTGACGCTTGAGCGTGCGGTGTATGACATGGAGGGCAATCTGATCGCGGCGGGGTCGCGCTCGGCGCGGACGGGGGCACTGACGCCGATTGAGGCGGTGCTGTATTTGTTTGCGCAGGATTAGGAAAGGGTTTGTTTATGCTCGCAGAGGATCTTTGGCGATTGTTTGATGTCATCGGGACAATTGCTTTTGCTGTATCGGGTGCGCTCGTGGGGCTTTCACGGCGCATGGACATCTTCGGCATTTCTGTGCTTGCTCTTGCAACGGCGGTGGGCGGTGGGATGGTGCGCGATCTCTTGGTGGGACTCACACCGCCGATGGCACTGCGCGATACGACGAACTTTCTCCTGGCGGTCGGCGTTTCGCTGGTGACGGCGCTGCTTTACCAGCGGGCAGCGCTCCATCGGATGCGCCGCCAAAAACTCCTTGCCGTGTTCAATGTTTCAGATACGATCGGTCTTGCAGCGTTTACCATCACGGGGGCACTCACGGGGGTGCGGGTTGGCGGTGCAGACAGTTATGTGCTGCCCATCCTGCTCGCAGCGACGACGGCGGTTGGGGGCGGCATGATCCGTGATGTGCTCGCACAGCGCATGCCTGTGGTGCTCTATGCCGAGGTGTATGCGGCGGCGTCGCTCGTGGGTGCGTTCGTTTTCTGTATGCTGCGTTTTTCGCTCGGTGTGGAGATCGACTCGTGGCTTGCGTTTCTGCTTGTACTCATCATCCGCTTTGCTGCGATTCGCTGGAACTGGAGTCTTTATCATCCGCGTCCGCCGCGGGGCGATCATGATGCCGAGGAAAAATAAAGGGCATTGCCGATTGGCAATGCCCTTTATCTATGCAGCAGGTATTTCTTAGTGGTGATGATCGACACCGACCATGACGGATGTCGCCTTGATGACGGCGTAGGCATCCTTACCGACGGCGAGACCGAGTTCATCAATGGCGCTGAGGCTGATCGTCGCGGTAATCACGTCGCCGCCCTTGAGTTCGATGCGGACGATGCCGTTGACGGCACCTTTCTCGATGGCGATGACTTTGCCTTTGAGCTGATTTCTTGCACTGAGTTTCATGTGTTTTCCTCCCTTATTTTATCATACACCATACAGTATAACATAAAATCCCTGCAAAGATTGTCATAAATGTCACTTTTTGCAGGGATTCTTGCAGGGGGACGGGAGCGCCCCTGTCGGCTTGCTGTGCAGGGACGCCTTATTCTTCAGCGAATGAATACGACGTTGGTCGCATCGAGGAAGCCGCTTGCGCCATTTTCAATCAGCACGCGGCGGGCATCCTCGGCGGAGAGGATGGGATTTGCATTTGCGTCAATGCCAACAGCGCGGACAAAGAGTGGATTCGTGCCCGCACGCGTTGCGTCGCTCTCGCTGCGCACATAGGCAGCCATGCCATTTGCAACGACTTTGTCACTGTCGAGGTTTTTGTAGCCATAGATGGGGCGGCCGTTGTCACTCTTGATGACGGGGCTCATGACGGGGCGCAGGCCCATGCCGCGGCAGTCTACAATGAGTCCTGTATAGCCGCCGACGGCATGCCCTGCGGGTGCGCTGCCCGCAGAACTCGTGGCGGGGGAGCGGCGTGCGGGGGCGGCCGGCGTTGTATTCCCACGGTCGTAGGTGCCATAGCCCGTCGTATCATATGTCTGCGCGGGGGTATAGGGTTCGTAGACGCTCTCGGGCGCTGTCCAGCGCTCGCGCGTCTCGTTGGGGCGGAAGATGCCGCTTGCCAGCGAGCCTACGCCAAAAACAGGGACTTCGATGGTCACTGTGTATGCACCGTCGCTGAGGGCCTTTTCATCGACGATGCGTGCACCGCGGACAATGGCGCTTACATGTGTACGTACGGTGTCGCTTGTCACCATCATGTTTTCGACGGTGGTTGAGGCGTCTACTTGTACGCCTTGGATCTGCTCTGCAATCTGGCGATAGGCGTCGGCAATGGCGGCACGACGGGCAAGGGCACGTGCCTGTGCGGCGCTCACGGTACGCGCCGGCGCCATACCGGTGCCCTCGGCACGAATGCGGCCGCCATCCCAGTCCATCGCGGCTTCTGCCGCAGGCACTGTACCGACTGCGACGGCAAGCATGAGCAGCGCGCAGACGATAGATTTTAGCATATACATAAGATTCCTCCTTGACGGTGCGGTGATTGCACACATTACTTCACAATAAGAGTATCGCAAGAAAAAATAAAGTGATATGAGAGCAGCATTAGTATTTGGTGAGATTGCAGTGCGTCACCGCGCAAAGGCTTGTTTGGACGGGGGGATGGTGCCTTTGCACTCTGCGCACTTTGACAAAGAGCCAAGAGGCGGCGCACCGCATTTCGGCTGCTTGATATATCTATGATGGGGGCAAAGAGCCTTTCAACGGAATATTGTTGCAAATGGAATTTATTTCCTCTATAATAGAACACATGGGGCACGGGAAATATGCGCCCTGTGGATGAGGGTTTTTATCATTTTAGTTGGGAGGCTGGCAAATGAAGAAGAAGATCTTCGCGGCGGCATTGGGGCTTGCAGTTGGATTTGGCGCGTATGCGGCGCCGGCAGATGCGCATGGCGTGTACTATGCAAACCGCCTGGATCACAAGGCGCTCGTCCTTGGTGAGGGGCCTTTGGATAACGCATATGAGACGGGCTGCGTACAGCGGATTGATGCCTACGATGTGAACTTTGCGCCGACGATGGTGGAGCGTGTTGATCACAGCGATCATGTGTCCATTGTTCCGCCCGAGAATCTCGGCGTGACGGCAACGTTCTTTGACTATGGCTACTTTGCAAAGACGACGGACGGCAAGGTCATTCCAACGCGTGACTACTCGAACATCGAGAACCTCGTATCTGTGACCTATGCACGCAAGTACAATGTGCATTACTGGAATGCGGCTGTGCAGCCGGGTGGGCTTTACAACGTGCCGATCCAGATCGTGCCGGCAGTGAACCCCCTCACACTGCGCCGCGGGGATGCACTCCGGCTCCGCATCTATAAGGATGGACAGCCCTATGCGAATGCGCCGGTCATCGCTGACGTGCTTGGCAATCTGACGGGTGTTACAAATGCGGACGCCAATGGTTACATCACTGTGAATGTTGCCAATAATGGTCTTAATGTCATTGGCGTCGAGGTGGGATTCCCGACGGATAACGCAAATGTGACAGAGAAGATTTTTAGCTCGCTTTCGTTTATTCTCGACGCAGAGTAATGTAAGAGAACCCATGTCAGCCCATCCCTGTGGGGGTGGGCTTTTCTATTGTTCGTTGTGCGGATGCAATGAGGAAGACAGATCATTTGCCAACGTGCCGCAGTCTTTTTTTCTTCTCACACAATATGATATTTCTTCCATGGGATCTGATGGAGGCGGATGCTCTTTAGAAAGTTGACGATGTCCTTGCGCCCGTAATAGCGCGGCTCTCCCTGCGGCGTCAGGCTCATCAGGATGATGGGCATACCGGGGAAAAAGCGCATGAGTGCGCGGCGGGTCTGCGTGGATTTGATGGTGTACTGGGTTACGGACGGATTGACGTGAATGACGGCAAAGGTTACGCCCTGCTCGATGATGACAGCACCCTCGATGGTCATGCTGCACCTCCTTTAGAAAACGGATGGACGGTAAACGGCGGCGCACCTTGCCGTATATGCGCCGCAGAAGTTTTGCATTGGGTTTGGTTTATTGTATCAGAGCAGGGCACATAAGACAAGAGCTGCACACCTCATGCGGATGGGTTTTCGTGGGAAAAAGGGACATTATGCCCGCTGAAAAGGTTTTCTCATTAAAATCAAAATATACTTGAAAAAACACAAAAAAAACTCTATAATAGGACACGAGGACTATGGGGGAGCATGGTATATTTATCTATGGTTCTTCCTATTGGTTCCGACGTAAAAATTGAGAGGAAATCCGCGCTGAATGCATGTTTTGCGAAAGGACTTTCTTTTTTTATGTCGAACGCTTTACTTGATATTCAACGATGGCGGCGTAGGGAGCGCTCGGCTCGACGCTTTTTATGGCGGCGGGGCAGTTCGTCGCGTCTTTACGGTGCCGGAGGAGGAATATGAAGGTCTTTTTATCGGGGTATCTCAGGCAGGTCGGCAGCTCTGTGCTCATCGCAGCGCTTCTTTGCGGCACACTTCTCCTTTCGATGGGACAGGCGGCACTTCTTGGTGCCATGCTCGTTGGGGAAGGGCTGGCAGCCATCTACTTTTGGCTGCTTGCGCGGCGCCTTTTGCGTGCGGCGCACCTTGGCGCTGGTGCGGGGCGATGGCAGGTGCAGATGGGGCTTTTGCTCATGCTCTTTCTGCTGTTTACTGCATTTTGGGCGATGTCTGTGATGAGTGTGGCTCACTTCTATGCGGCAGTGGGCGGCTTTCTCCTCACCCATGCGCTCATGATGGGGCGGCTGATTGTTCGTGAGATGCGTTCCGATAAGGGATAATGCGGGGGATTCCCCCAAGGGAGGTAGAGGTTATGCACGAAATCGGTGTTCGCGAGGCAGTGCAGGTCGCCGGGTTTACCTTCAATTCAGAGACACTTATCATGACGTGGGTCACAATGGTCGTCGTCCTCTTCATCGGCTGGTTGGCGGTGCGCAATCTAAAGATTGTGCCGACATCCAACTGGCAGGTGGCGTTGGAGATGATTATAGAGACGCTGCATGATCAGGCGGAGCAGAGCATGGGGCCGCGTGGACGGGGCTTCCTGTCCATGCTGATTGTATCCCTGTTTTTGTTCCTTCTCGTGTCGAACTGGATTGGGCTCATCCCGATGATGGCATCGCCGACAAATGATTTGAACACCACACTGGGACTGGCTCTGCTGGTCATCGTCATGACGCATGTATTGGGTCTTTATGTCAAAGGGACGCATTACATCGCGCACTTTTTCCAGCCGTTTGTACCGTTCGTTATCATCAATATTGTGGAGGAACTGGCAAAGCCCATTACGCTCTCGTTCCGTCTATTCGGCAATATTTTGGCGGGCGAGATTCTCATTCATATCCTGCTGCTCCTGCTCGGCAACTTCTCCACCATTCCTTCGGTGGTCTGGATTGCATTCAGTGTATTTATTGGCGGAGTGCAGGCGTTTATCTTTACGATGCTGTCCACGGCATACATCGGCAGCGCGATTAAAACGGAAGAACACTGAGACGGGGTTGTTTTATGTGCGGATTGGATTCGCACAGTCTGTTATAGTAATGATTATGTTCACTTTTTAAGGAGGATTTTTTCATGGAAAACGCGATTATGGTAGCAGCAGCTCTCATCGGTGCGGGTATTACGGCGGGGCTTGCCGCAGTCGGCGCTGCGGTTGGTGACGGTCTTGTCACGAGCCGTTTTATCGAGGGGCTTGCACGTCAGCCGGAGGCAAAGAACGTCCTCTTTACGAACACGCTCATCTCCGTCGGTCTGATCGAAGCACTTGCCATCATTGCCGTTGTTGTCGCTCTTATCATGCTCTATGCAAATCCGCTGATTCACTAAGATGACTGAGTCCATGGATTTTGCAAAGGGGGCATAGGAATTGGTCGAAACCATACAGGGGATCATCGATCTCAATGGGACGCTGCCCATCCAAATCATCAACTTCATCATTCTCGTCGTACTCCTGCGTGCGGTGGCATATCAGCCCATCGTGCGCATGATGGAGGAGCGCAAGGCGAAAATCGCCGAGAGCCTCAATAAGGCGGACGCGGATGCGGCTGCTGCCGAGGCAACGCTCAGCGAGTACAAGGCGCAGCTTGCGGCGGCGCGCACCAAGGCGCAGGAGATCGTCGATCTCGCCGAAAAGCGTGCCTCGGAAGAGCATGCGGCGAGCATTCAGGCGACCAAGCGTGAGATCGAACAGATGAAAAAGTCGGCGGCAGAGCAGATTGCGCTTGAACGTGCGCATGCCGTCGAGCAGTTAAAGGCGGAGGTTGTCGCCCTGTCACTCGCAGCGGCGGGCAAAATCATCCAAAAGAATCTGACGCAGTCGGACAACGAAACCATCATTGGAGAGTTTATTGCAAAACTCGATGCGGATAAGATTGGTGATGCACCATGCTGAACATGGAGCTTGCACGCAAATACGCCAGAGCAATCTTTGAACTCGCCAATGAAAACGGATGGCTTGCGCAGTGCGGAAAAGAACTCGCAGATGTGCAGCAGGGCTTTGCCGCATGTCCGGAGCTGAAAGCGTATCTCGGCAACCCGAATATTCAGCCGAAAGAGAAAAAGCTACTCCTCGCACAGCTTTTTGTCGGGGAGATCAGCAAGACCACACTGCATTTCCTTTTGCTGCTCATTGACAAGCGGCGCATTCAGACTTTTGATGCCATCGCACATATCTTTGCAGAGCTTTCCAATGAAGCACGCGGCATTGTCGTCGCGGATGTGACGACTGCGCAGCCGCTTGCAGAGGCGCAGGAAAAGGCGCTGCGGGAAAAACTCGAACGCGTCACGGGGAAAAAGATTGCCCTGCGCGGACACCGCGACCCCTCGCTCATCGGCGGGGTCGTTGTACGCATTGGCGACCGCCGTATCGACGGCAGTGTCAAGGGACGTCTTGCGGCAATGACGGCAGAATTAATGGCGAACTAGCGGGGTGACAGCGAAATATGAATATGAATCCGGAAGAAATCACCGCCATCATAAAAGAACAGATCAAAAACTATGATGTCGATCTGAATGTGGATGATGTCGGTACGGTTCTTGAGGTGGGCGACGGCATCGCCCACATTTACGGCCTCGACAAAGCCATGGCGGGCGAGCTGCTCGATTTTGGCAACGAGGTCTACGGTCTTGTTCTGAACTTAGAGCAGGAGAGCGTCGGTGCCGTGCTTCTCGGCGGCGATACGCTCATCAAGGAGGGCGACACCGTCCGGCGCACGGGGCGCATCATGCAGGTGCCCGTCGGCGAGGCGATGATCGGCCGCGTCGTGGACGCGCTCGGCCGCCCCATTGACGGCAAAGGGCCAATTGCCTCTACAGAATACCGTCCGGTCGAGTCTCCTGCGCCCGGCATTGCCGACCGCAAGAGCGTCCATGAGCCGCTTCAGACAGGGCTTAAAGCCATCGACGCCCTCGTGCCGATCGGCCGCGGACAACGTGAGCTCATCATCGGCGACCGCGGCACGGGCAAGACGGCGATTGCCGTCGATACAATTCTGAACCAGAAGGGGCAGAACTGTATCTGCGTCTATGTCGCCATCGGACAAAAGGCGTCCACCGTCGCACGCGTCGTGAAGACGCTCGAAGACGGCGGCGCCATGGCGTATACGATTGTCGTCGCGGCAACGGCTGCAGACAGTGCACCGCTCCAGTACCTTGCGCCCTATGCGGGCGTTGCAATGGCAGAGTATTTCATGTATAAGGGAGGTCATGCGCTCTGCGTCTATGATGACCTCTCTAAGCACGCAGCGGCGTATCGCGCGATGTCGCTGCTGCTCCGCCGTCCGCCTGGACGTGAGGCGTACCCGGGCGACGTCTTCTACTTACACTCCCGCCTCCTGGAGCGTGCCGCAAAACTCTCCGATGCGCTCGGAGCAGGTTCCATCACGGCACTGCCGATCATTGAGACACTCGCCGGAGACCTTTCGGCTTACATCCCGACGAACGTCATCTCCATCACGGACGGCCAGATCATGCTGGATACCGACTCGTTTTACTCCGGCATCCGTCCTGCCATCAGCGTCGGTCTCTCGGTGTCCCGTGTCGGCGGCTCCGCCCAGATCAAGGCGATGAAGCAGGTCGCGGGCACGATGCGTCTTGACCTTGCACAGTACCGCGAGCTTGCAGCGTTCGCGCAGTTCGGCTCGGATCTCGACAAGGCGACCAAGGCACAGCTTGACCGCGGTGCCCGCATGGTCGAGACGCTCAAGCAGGCACAGTACAGCCCGCTCTCCGTTGCCGATCAGGTGCTCGTGATCTTCACTGCGGTCCGCGGACACCTCGCGGATATTCCCGTGAGCAAGGTTGTCACTTTCCATACGGACTTCATTCGGTTCATGCGTGCATCGCATCCGGAGATCGCTGCGACCATCACGGAGACGCAGAAACTGGACGATGCACTTGAGGCCTCCATCACACAGGCGATAGGGGAGTTCAAAGACACCATCTCCTACAAAGAAGTGTAAGGAGCGCACGAAATGGCCAATTTACAGGATATTCGCCGCCGCATCCGAAGCGTCAAGAGCATTCAGCAGATTACGAATGCCATGGACATGGTTGCGACTTCGCGCCTGCGCCGTGCCAAGGAAGCCGCGAACAACAATAAACCCTACGCGGAAAAAACTGCTGCGGTCATCCGAAGTGTTGCCGCAGCGGCGACAGATGTCACGCATCCGCTCCTCGAGCAGCACGCAGAGGGCAAACGCCTCATCCTCGCCTTGGCGGCGGATAAAGGCCTTGCGGGAGCGTATTCAAGCAACGCGCTCAAAATGGCAATGACTCTCATCGAGGATCCTTCCAATACGGAGATTGTAGCCGTTGGGCGAAAATCCAGAGATTTTTTCAAAAATCGTGGATTTAAGATACACAGTGAATTTATCGGTATGAGTGAACGTCCCGCGGCGCATCATGCGCAGCAGATCAGCGATGTGCTCATCCGGGCTTTTACGGGCGGAGGCGTGAAGGAAGTCTACATGGTCTATACGCGTTTCGTATCGGCCATTACCTGCGAGCCGGAGACGGTAAAACTCCTGCCGTTTGAAAAACTCGTGGACGACGGGCATACGCAGGCACAGTACATCTATGAGCCAAATGCCGAGGAAGTGCTCGGGGCATTGCTTCCGCAGTACCTATTCACCACCATTTACGCGGCGCTCTTACAGTCGGCGGCCAGTGAGCTAAGCTCCCGCATGAATGCGATGAGCAACGCGACCGACAATGCCGGCGAGCTCATCGGGCGGCTTGACCTCTTTTACAACAAGGTGCGTCAGGCGGGCATCACGAACGAGATCAACGAAATTGTCGGCGGCGCCGAGGCGCTCAAGTAACATCTGTGCGGGGGTGTACTCTGCATAGAGGCAAGGAGGTTTTCCATTGGCAAAAGGTAAAGTCGTACAGGTCATTGGGCCTGTCGTAGATATTGAGTTTCCTGCGGGCGAGCTGCCGGAGATCTTAAATGCCATCAAGATTGACGGCAAAGTGGCCGACCACGAGATCCATCTCACGGTCGAGGTCATGCAGCATCTCGGGGACAGCGTGACCCGCTGCATCGCCATGAGTTCGACCGATGGGCTGATGCGCGGCATGGCAGCAGATGACACGGGCGGCCCCATCAAAGTCCCTGTTGGCGAGGCGACCCTAGGACGTGTCTTTAACGTTCTCGGCGAGACTGTGGATCACAATCCCGCACCCGTCGGCAATACAGAGGAGTGGCCGATTCACCGTCCCGCACCAAAATTTGACAATCAGGAGACCAGCACACAGATCCTAGAGACGGGCATTAAAGTCGTCGATCTTATCGCACCGTATTCACGCGGCGGAAAGGTCGGGCTCTTTGGCGGCGCAGGCGTCGGCAAGACTGTTC
>CALIBA010000236.1 GCA_938045435.1 uncultured Selenomonas sp. | reverse complement strand
CTGCAAAACCTTTATCCCCAGTTCGATTCTGGGTGTCGCCTCCAATATGAAATGCAGTCTGGAAGGATTCTTCCAGACTTTTTTACTATCTATATTTCTGTGTAAAGGTGAGAGGAAACGAATGTCCACGGGACTTTATAAGATTCTGGTTTATGGCTGCCAGATGAATATTGCCGATGCAGAACGCATGGAGGGGCAGCTGCAGGCCGCTGGGTATACGCCTACAGAGGAGACGGCATGCGCTGACATTGTGCTCATCAATACCTGCTGTGTGCGTGAGACGGCAGAGGACAAGGTGTATGGAAAGATTGGTGAAATTAAGAAGATCAAGGAAAAAAATCCGCATCTGATCTTTGGCATCACAGGGTGTATGGCACAGAAAGAGGGCGACAGTCTGATGCACCGCGCGCCCCATATCGACTTTGTACTCGGCACAGGGAAGGTGCATGAGCTCACGCGCATCATCGCAGAGATCCGTGCAGAGCATTCATCTATTGTTGATGTTGTCCTCAGTGACAGCGAGATCACTGAGGATTTGCCCATTGCGCGCAGTGGCAAGTTTTCGGCATGGGTGCCCATCATGTATGGCTGCAACAATTACTGTACCTATTGTATTGTGCCCTATGTGCGCGGCCGTGAGCGTAGCCGTGCACCTGAGGATGTGGTTGCGGAGGTACGGCGTGCGGTGGAGGAGGGGTATCATGAGGTGACACTCCTCGGGCAGAATGTCAATTCGTACGGAAAAGATCATAAAAAGGCAGATTTTGCTGATCTCCTGCGCATGGTGGACGAGGTGGAGGGCATCCGACGCGTGCGTTTTATGACCTCACACCCCAAGGATATTGGGGATAAGCTCATCGAGGCAATCAAGGGCGGGCAGCATATCTGCGAGCACATTCATCTGCCTGTACAGTATGGCAGCAGTCGTATTCTAAAGGCAATGAACCGCGGCTATACAGTCGAGCGGTATCGTGAACGCGTACGGCGTGTGAGAGAGGCGTTGCCGAACGCGAGCCTCACGACAGATCTCATCGTGGGCTTCCCGGGTGAGACTGAGGAGGATTTTGCCGAGATGATAAATTTCCTGCGCGAGATGCGCTATGACTCGGCATATACGTTTCTCTATTCGAAGCGCTCTGGGACACCTGCCGCTGCGATGATCGATCAGGTGCCAGATGCGGTAAAGCATGCGCGCCTTAATCGTCTGATGCAGGAACAGAATGCCATTAGCCGCGAGATCAACGAGGCACTGATGGGGGCAGAACTAGAGGTGATGGTCGAGGGTGCGAGCAAGAACGACGCAGCGGTTTGGAGCGGCAGGACTCGGACGAATAAGATTGTGCTCTTTCCGCATGGTGCCGAACGTGCGGGTGATTTCGTGCAGGTACGGGTCACTCAGCCGCAGACATGGGTGCTCAAGGGCGAGGTTGTTCGATAATTACGAGGTGAGCCCCATGCGAACGTTTTGTTACACCAGTGAGCGTGTGCTTATTCGCCTAAATACGGACGGACCTTTTATACGCGCTTCGCTTGAACGAAAAAATCCGTCGAGGATGAAACACACACGTTGCGTGCTTGCTCCATTAGGGTTCGCTTTGGCGCCTTAAATTATCTCAATCACAGTGATACACTAGGAGGTGCGTTATGGACGCGCAGAACGTCACGCCGATGATGCAGCAATATCTGAGTGCGAAAGAGGCGCATCCAAATGAATTGCTTTTCTTTCGGCTTGGCGATTTTTATGAGATGTTCTTTGATGACGCGAAAATTGCGGCAAAGGAGCTTGGGCTGACGCTCACGAGCCGCAGTGGCGACCTTGAAAAAAATCCCATGTGCGGCGTGCCTTATCATGCAGCCGACAGCTATATTGCACGTCTTGTTGCAAAGGGGTTTAAGGTCGCGATTGCCGAGCAGATCGGCGATCCGAAAGCGAAGGGACTGACGCACCGTGCGGTGGTGAAAGTCATCACACCTGGCACGGCACTCTCGGACGAGGTGCTGCAGGATGCGTCGAATATCTACATAGCCCTCCTGCATGAGCGTGTAGAAGGGGGATTTGTCCTGGCTGGAGCCGACATATCGACAGGGGAGGCATTCTACGCTGTCTATACAGGGGAAAATGCTGTGCAGCAGATGCAGGATGAACTCTATCGCCGCATGACGGCGGAGCTGCTTCTGACAGAGGGCTTTTCCCGTGCGGATGACGTGCGTGCATTCGCTGCGCTGCGTCTGCCGCGCTGTGCCATTTCGACAGTGGCGGCAGTTACAGAGACGGCGCTTCTTACCCAGCATTTTCCGGCAGAAGAGATTCCAGCAGAGGTGGGCGCACAAACGGCAGCTGCAACCCTCCTCTCTTACCTGCATGATACCGTGATGACGGATCTCTCGCAGATCAACCGCCTGATCTTTCTCGATGGGCGGGATACGATGCAGCTCGATACCTACACACTACGCAATCTTGAAATCACGCGTAGCCTAAAAGATGGGAGTAAAAAACATACGCTTTTCGATGTGCTCGACTTTACGCGTACCCCGATGGGGACGCGTCTTTTGCGTACGTGGCTTGAGCATCCCCTGCTTGCACCGCACCGCATTGATGCACGCTTAGAGGCGGTGGAGGAGCTTTTGGGGCAGGCGGCGCTGCGCAGCAAGCTTCGCGAGGCGCTGCGCTCTATCTATGATTTTGAGCGGCTCTTAACGCGGGTGGAGACACAGACGGCAAATGCACGGGATCTCATCGCACTGCGTGTCTCACTCGCTGCGCTCCCTGCCATACGGGAAATGCTCGGGCAGGCAGAGAGTCGCCTCCTCACGCAGCAGGCGGCAGCCATTTTGACATTTGATGAACTGTGTGATCTATTAGCACATGCGATTGTGGACGAGCCGGGGCTTTCTGTGCGCGAGGGCGGCATCATCCGCACGGGATTTGATGCGGATCTTGATGCGCTGCGCCGCTTCTCCCATGACAGCAAGTCACTGCTGCAGGAGATGGAGGAACGCGAACGCGCACGAACGGGCATAAAGACGCTGAAGATCGGCTATAACAAGGTGTTTGGATACTATATTGAAGTTCGCCACAGTGGGCGTGACCAAGTACCTGAGGGCTATATCCGCAAGCAGACGCTGGCCAATACGGAGCGCTTCATCACAGAGGAACTGAAGGACTTTGAGACGAAGATTCTCGGCGCAGAGGAGAAAATCGTTGCCCTTGAGTATCATCTGTTTACGGAGCTGCGTATGCGCGTGCGGGATGATCTTGTGTCCATACAGGGGGTTGCACGTGCGATTGCACATATTGATGTACTGCAAAGCCTTTCTGAGGCGGCAGCGGTATACCGTTATGTCCGCCCCGTAATACGCCCCGCTGCGGATGACGGGATTATCATTCGCGATGGACGGCATCCGCTCGTGGAGCGTATTCTAAAGCGTGACGTGTTCGTGCCGAATGACACGAAACTAGGATCCAGCGGTGCAAAGACAATGCTTATCACGGGGCCGAACATGGCTGGAAAATCCACCTATATGCGGCAGGTCGCGCTTCTTACACTGATGGCGCAGGTTGGCAGCTTCGTCCCTGCACGCATGGCAGAAATTGCTCCCGTCGATCGCATTTTTACACGCATCGGTGCGAGTGATGACCTCGTAAGTGGACAGAGTACATTCATGGTGGAGATGAATGAGGTCGCACAGATTTTGCGGGAGGCGACACCGCGCAGTCTCGTCATTCTCGACGAGATTGGACGCGGTACGAGCACGTTTGACGGCATGAGCATAGCACGTGCCGTCATTGAGTATATTGATACGCATATTCATGCAAAAACACTCTTTGCAACGCATTATCATGAACTGACAGAGATGGAGAACGAGCATATCCATAACTACTGTATCGCTGTGCGCGAAAAAGGGAAGGATGTTGTCTTTCTGCGGCGGATCATCGCGGGTGCAGCGGATAAATCCTATGGCATCCATGTTGCGCGTCTGGCGGGACTGCCGCTAAAGGTGACAGCACGTGCAGAGGAGATTCTGCGCACGCTCGAGCAAACAGCGGCAGCCACACCGGCTGATTCCGCGCCCCAGTCACAGGAGAACGCCGCTTCGTCCGCGCGGATTGCACAGCTGACCGATGGAATGGCGTCACTCTTTGCGGATGGTACACTCGCAGAACTGCGTACACTGGACGTGATGACGATGACACCGATTGAGGCGATGAATACACTCTATCGCTTGCAGGAACAGGCGCGGAAGGAGGCAGGGCAACGATGACACAGATTCATGTACTGGATGATACGACCATCAATAAAATAGCGGCAGGGGAGGTCGTTGAGCGGCCTGCCTCCGTGGTGAAAGAACTCGTAGAGAATGCCATCGACGCGGGGGCAAGCGCCATTGAAATCGAGATTATGGCGGGTGGTACGAGTTTTATCCGTGTCACGGACAATGGGCATGGCATGGGGCGCACGGATGCAAAGGCGGCGCTTTTACGCCATGCGACCAGCAAAATCACGACGGTATCTGATTTGCAGACCGTTGCAACGCTCGGATTTCGTGGGGAGGCGCTGCCGACCATTGCCTCTGTTTCGCGTTTTTCTCTCCTCACGCGGATGAGAGATGATGATCTCGGAACGTGCGTAGACATCTGCGGAGGCAAGGAGCCAGAGATCTGCGATGCGGGCTGTGATATTGGGACGACGGTGCGCGTGGAAGATCTTTTTTTCAATACACCTGCCCGCAAGAAATTTCTCAAGACGAATGCAACTGAGGCAGGCAGAATCAGCGACTTTGTAATAAAGCTCGCGCTTTCGTGCCCTGCCATTGCATTTCGGTTGATCAATAACAATCGTATGACCTTGATGACGGCTGGGGATGACAGTCTGCATCATGCGATTGAGAGTATCTATGGAGGGGATGTCGCAGGGGCGCTCATTCCGCTCGACTTTCATGATGCGGCGGCTGGCATTCTTATTACGGGATATATTTCAAAGCCCTCCATGGTGCGAAGCAGCCGCGCATGGCAGACATATATTGTCAATGGGCGGATTGTGCAGAACCGTGCGATTGCTAAGGCGATGGATAGCGTCTATCGTGCATTGATCCCTAAGATGGGCTTTCCTTTTGCCGCCCTCCGTATCGAAGTGCCGCAGCAGACGATTGACGTCAATGTGCACCCGCAGAAAACGGAGATGAAATTCGAGGATGAGGGACGTATTTTTAAGGCGGTCTATAAATCTGTCCTCGATGCGATCCGCAATGCAGCGGGAGAGACGGCTGCGATTGCGGCAGCGGTCGAGCGGCCGAAGTTTCACTATGAGGCAGTTCCGCTGCCTGTTAGCACGTCGTCCGTACAGGGGTCCGACGCTCCTGTACGTCCAACCTCTTACAAAGTGCCGCCCGTACCTTTGCAGACCGTTCATGAAGCGATTCAGTGGGCAGGGGGTCGCATGGATCTGCGCAGTGCGCAGGATAGGATGGGCACAGAGCGTGCCGCAGAGAAAAATATGTTTGCAGCAGCAGCGACGACACAGATATCGACAGCGCAGGCAGAGATTGAAGAACGGCTCTTTCCCATCGGGCAGGTTGATCTCACCTATATCATCGCCCAGAGCGCACAGAGTCTTTATATCATCGATCAGCATGCAGCGCATGAACGCATCCTCTTTGACCGCTTCTCGGCACAGGCGGACGGGATTCCATCGCAGCAGATGCTCGTGCATGCAATACTTACCTTTGATGTGCGTGAGGCACGCTGCATAGAGGAGAACGCGATGTTGTTCGACCGCCTCGGCTTTCATTTAGAATCTGCGGGTGCGCGGACATACCGCCTGACGGAGGCACCTGCTGATATTCCTCTCGATGAGGCAGAGACTGCGGTTCGTGAAATTCTGATCTCTCTTGGAGACCTGCATGCTGCTACGCCCGCGCAGCTCCGACAGGCGGGCATTGCCACAATGGCATGCCGTGCGGCGATTAAGGCAGGGGAGGAGCTGAATATACGCCAGATGGAGATTTTGTTGGACGAACTGCGTGCAACGCCCTTTCCTTTTACCTGTCCGCATGGACGTCCAACTGTCCTGCGGTTTGATACAGGGGATCTTGCCAAGATGTTTAAGCGCACGGGGTTTGGGTTTTGATGGCGGGCAGTGTGCGTGCGATTGTTACCACCGTGCGGCGAGGAACGCAGTATACGGCAGCGAACCGTGCGCTTGCCGCGCGGACGGCTGCACTGCTTGACATTCCGAATGTTCCGCGCGGGAAGGAATCGCTCACGGAACTGCGTGCAGCGTACGGCGTGGATCATATTCTCATTGCGCGGCGTGGACGTCTTATGCTTGAGACGCCTGTGGGGACCCTTTTTTTCCATCCGGGCATGGCACATCTGCGCATAAAAAACCTGCGTCTCGGCCACGGCGACCATCTCGTTGCTGCGCTTGGACTTACGGAGGGGATGCAGGTGCTCGATTGTACGCTCGGTACAGGGGCGGATGCGATTGTCGAAAGCCATATTGTCGGCGCATGCGGCAGTGTTACGGCACTGGAATCCAGTCCTTTGATTGCAGAGGTCATCCGCGATGGACTTGCCCATGCGACGGGGGACAACTACGAGATGCATGCAGCCATGCGCAGGATTACTGTGCAGCGAGCAGATGCACTTGCCTTTTTGCATGCGAGTGCATCTGACAGTTACGATGTCATATATTTTGACCCGATGTTTCGGGATCCCTTGCATGAAAGCTCCGGCATGAATGCACTCAGAGTTGTTGCGGACAGCCGTGCACTCACATTAGAGACCATTGCGGAGGCGCAGCGTGTGGCGCGTCTGCGTGTCGTCATGAAGGAGCGGCGGGGAAGCGAAGAATTTGCACGGCTTGGATTTTCTAAGTGCATGGGAGGAAGATACAGCCGCATTGCCTATGGGGTGATGGAGCGATAAAAGTAAATTTTATGATGGATATTTTTATTTTCGTTTAAGTTTTAGGTTTGTTTATACGATGTAACACTAGAGTATTCTATTCTAAAATAGACAAAGGAGGTGATGCGATGCGGATTGCAGACGAGCTGACGGCGCTGGTCGGGCAGGGAAGCAGGGGGAGAACCGACCATGGACGAAGAGCGATGGGCAGCAGCGGGGCGTCGTTTGCACAGGTGCTGGAGGGAGCAAAACAGGGCATCCGCTTTTCGCAGCATGCGGAAGCAAGACTGCACGAGCGGGGTGTGACGTTCACAAGCGGCGAGCTTGAAAAGCTCAGTCGGGCACTGGATCGCATGAAGGAGAAGGGCGCAAAAGAAGCTCTTATCTACATGAAGGACAGTACCGCGATGGTCGTCTCTGTGACGAACCGTACCGTAATCACGGCGCTCGATGACGTGAGTGCGGCAGACAGTATTTTTACGAACATTGACAGTGCAGCCATTATCTAAAGAGCCGGACCTACGGGGGGCTTTTGACCGTGCGCGACTGGTGCGGTCAACAGGTGGTACAGAAGCTGTACCGCCGCAGAGAGCGGCAGACGTATCCTTTTACGTGAAGGTATTTCCTGCTGTTTTCGAAATGAATGGCATGATCTTTGCACTGTCGGCAAGGCAAAGGAGAGATTCATTATGCAGCGTTCCATGTTTTCGGGTGTTTCGGGACTCAAAGGACACCAGACCCGCATGGATGTCATTGGCAACAACATTGCAAACGTCAACACGACGGGATTTAAGTCCAGCCGTGTGACCTTTGCAGATATGATTTCGCAGAACCTCTCGGGGGCGTCTGCGCCGAACGGCAACATCGGTGGCACGAACCCCAAACAGGTCGGTCTTGGTATGAATATCGCCAGCGTCGATCTTCTCTTTACGAATGCCTCTGTGCAGCAGACGGGAAAGAATACGGATGTCGCCATTCAAGGGAATGGACTATTCGTTACGAAGCGCGGGAACGAAACGTTCTATACGCGCAACGGTGCGTTCTCATTTGATGCAGAGGGCAACCTCGTTCTGCCGGGGTCAGGGCAGTATGTGCAGGGCTATATGGCGCGCAACGGAATCCTTTCGGTTGCAGGGGATAATACAGAAAACATCAAGATTCCTGCCGACAAGTCGATGGAGGCGGCAGTGAGCACAACGGCTGTTTACACAAACAACCTCAATGCAAGCACACCGGGGCATGAGCTGAAGAACATCCTCGTCCGCTATGCAAATGGTACCTCGGAGACCGTTTCCAACTACAACCCGGTCGGAACAGGGCAGTATACGCTCACAATGAGCACGGGCAAGAAGATTGTGCTCAGTGCCTCGGCGCCTTCGCAGACGGCCGGCAGTGCTCCGACAGGTGCTCTTTATACCTCGCGGATTACCAGTGTTACCGCACAGACGGGCGGTACCGTGAATCTTTCGCTCCACACGAACTATCCGGCAGATGCCTCCAGTCCGCTGCGCGTCAACGGCGGTGCGTCGATTATGCGCTCGGGTCTTACCTCCGGAACGTATTCCTATGACGGCAACTATAATATTTCGGGTACGATTTCAGCTGTTGCAACTAATGTTCCGACCCCGGGGGTTACGCGTCTGACACTTAGCGCTGACAACAACATCAATCCCGGTTCTGTTGTAACCGTGGATGTGCCGAATCCGACGACCTTTACCTATGCTGTTGGCAATACCTATGCAGGTACGCTCCGGATTGGCAATATGCTGGCAACTGCCGGCGCCCTCATGACGACGGCGGATGGGAACGAGGCGAAGCTCTCTGCTCCAGTGACCGTAACGAGTGCAATCCAGAACTACACACATATGGGCTCTGCTGCCGACGGTACCATCGCGTCGATCTCGCGCAGAGCGGCTTACATGTTCAACGGCAAGATTGTTTCCGGTGTCACACTGAACACCAAGACCGGAACGGCGCTCGCGGGTCTGGTTGGAAAGAGTTATGCAACAAACGATACGTTCTATCCGCCTGTTACCTCTCAGATCGAGGTTTATGATTCCCTTGGTGCAAAGCATACTGTTCCTGTGGTATATACCAAAGTATCGAACAACAAGTGGCAGATCTCCCTCGGTACAGGCGGTGATTCCTATAGCATTCAGGAAGCAGACGGCACAACGACGACCGTCACACTCACAAAGACCGATCTGACGTTTGACAGCTCGGGTGCCTATACGGGTGGTAACGGTATGCTGAACCTCACCTATGGGAACGGCGCTGCCAACCAGCAGGTCAGCCTCGGGCTTGGTGCACTTACGCAGTATTCGGGAACCAGCACAATCGCAGGCAAGGCAGACGGCAATGCGGCGGGCGTTCTCAAAAATGTTGAGATCGATTCGTCGGGTGTCATTACGGGCGTCTATTCAAATGGCGTACGTCAGAAAGAGGCGCAGATTGCCTTTGCGCGCTTCAATAATCCGGCAGGTCTTACGAAAATGGGCGGCAGTTTCTATCAGGAGTCGAATAACACAGGGACGCGTACTGTCTCAGGGGCTTCCGATCTCGGCCTTGATATTACGACTTCGGCACTTGAAATGTCCAACGTTGATATTGCCGACCAGTTCTCTGATATGATTATCACACAGCGCGGCTTCCAGTCGAACTCAAAGATCATTACGGTTTCTGATGAGATGCTTGAAACCCTCATCAATATGAAGCGGTAATATTACACTAATACATCCATGAGAAAACGTCACTCATATGAGTGACGTTTTCTTATTTTATATCAGTATGTCATAATTTATATACACATAATGCTTTGCGCATATATGCAGTCTGATGTATAATAAGGGCGTGCTTCAGATGTGCGTGGAACTGTGAGCCGCGCAGAGACATAATGGTTCGATGACGTGGTTTGTATTGGTAAAATCCAGTCATACGAATCACTTCTAAGAACCGTGCTTCTGAGAGAATGGGGGAGTTCTTATGGAAATGCTGCTGGGATTCATCATCCTTCTGGTCTGTCTGATCGTTGGTGTGCGCCATGGCGGACTAGGCCTTGCAGTCATCAGTGGATTTGGGCTTGTGATTTATACGTTTGCATTTGGGTACCAGCCCGGCAAGCCGCCTGTTGATGTCATGCTGATTATCTTGGCGGTTGTCACCTGTGCAGGGTTCCTGCAAACATCGGGCGGACTTACTGTTATGCTAAAGTATGCGGAAAAGTTTCTGCGCAACAATCCACGCCATGTCACGATTCTCGCACCGCTTACCACATGGTTTTTAACGGTGCTTTGCGGTACAGGGCATGTCGTTTACACGATGTTTCCTATCATCTATGATATTGCCATCAAGCAGAATATCCGCCCGGAGCGTCCCATGGCGGTCGCCTCCATTGCCTCTCAGATGGGAATTTGTGCCTCGCCGGTATCTGTGGCTGTCGTTTCCTTGGTCGCTTTTCTTTCGATGTCCGGACATGAGTTCACCGTGTTTCAGGTACTTTCGGTTTCGATTCCGGCAACGGGCTGTGGAGTGCTCTTTGCAGCGCTTTGGAGTTATCGCCGCGGCAAGGAACTGGAACAGGATGAGCAATTCCAGGAATTTATTCGTGATCCAGAAAATAAGAAGTATGTATATGGTGACTCGGAAACTTTGCTTGACAAGGAACTGCCGCGCGAATACTATCGTGCCATGTTTATTTTTTTCATAGGGATCATCGCCATTGCCGTTCTTGGCAACTTTCCGGAACTTCTGCCGAAGTTCGCGGTGAAAGAGGGGGCTGCACCAAAGCCCATCTCCATGGTGGTCGTCATCCAGATGGTGATGTTGCTCGTGGGAGCGACGATTCTGCTCTTCTGCAAGGTCAAGGCAAAGGATGTCGGAAACTCACAGGTATTTCGATCTGGCGTCGTCGCGCTCGTCTCGGTCTATGGTGTTGCGTGGATGGCGGACACCTATTTTGCAAATCATATTGGGTTTTTGAAGGAATTTCTCGGTTCTGCCGTGCAGAACTATCCGTGGGCCTATGCTGTGCTTGCGTTCCTTACGTCTAAACTCGTTAATTCGCAGGGCGCTGCGATCGCCATCGTCGTCCCCATGGCAATCAATGTCGGGATGGATCCTGTGCTGATTCTCTCCTTTGTCTCGGCTTGCTATGGTTACTTCTTTCTGCCAACATATCCGTCAGATCTTGCATGCATCGGCTTTGACCGCTCGGGTACGACGCGCATCGGCAAGTATATTCTCAATCACTCCTTCATGATTCCCGGGTTGATCGGTGTTATCTCCGGTTGTTGTGTGGGCTATATTATGGCGCATCTACTCTTTTGATTTTTTTTACGCAGGAAACAAAAACCCCCGGAATTTTCCGGGGTTTTTGTTTCCTAGTATACAATGGGGTTACAACATATTTTGCAGGAATCTCTTTGTCCGTTCTTCTTTTGGATCTGAGAAAAATATGGTGGGCGCTCCCTCCTCGATGATGCGGCCATTTTCCATAAAGATGACATGAGTTGCAGCCTCTCGTGCAAATGCCATCTCATGCGTAACGACAATCATCGTCATACGCTCTGCCGCAAGTGCCCGCATCGTGCGCAGAACCTCTCCTGTCAGCTCGGGGTCAAGTGCGGAGGTAGGCTCATCAAAGAGCATGATGTCAGGACGCATGGCGAGCGCACGTGCAATGGCAACGCGCTGCTGCTGTCCGCCGGATAGATGCCCGGGATAGGTGTCCTCCCGCTCGGAAAGGCCGACCTTTGCAAGCAGTTCACGCGCATAGGGGAGAATTTCGTCTCTTTTCATTCCTTTGACGCGGCAGGGTGCCTCGATAAGGTTTTCGATGACCGTCATGTGAGGGAAAAGATTGAACTGCTGGAATACCATGCCTGTTGTCATGAGGATGCGCCGCACATCATTTGCATCTGCATAGGAAGCATGTGTTTCGCCAGGCTGGGTTTTGCAGAGCACTTCTCCTTGAATTGTAATATCTCCGCGGTCGATGGTCTCCAATTTATTGATGCAGCGGAGCAGCGTGGATTTTCCGGAACCAGATGAGCCGATGATGGCGAGCACCTCTCCGCGCATGAGCGAGAGATCGATGCCGCGCAGTACTTGAAGTGTACCGAAAGATTTCCAAATGCCGCGCATGGAAAGCATCATATCATTCGCTGTCGTATCTGCCATAATATGCCTCCAAACGCTTGAATCCCCATGTGAGTACAGCGGTCATCGTCAGATAGAATGCACCTGCGATAACGAACGGGGTCATATCGAACTCCCTTTGAACAATTGTGCGGGCAACACGCAGAAGGTCGTTCATAGCGAGGATATAAACCAGAGATGTGTCTTTGACGAGATTGATGGTTTCGTTGCTGACCGGCGGGAGCGTGATGCGCAGTACCTGCGGAAGGATGATGCGGCGCATGGTCAGCGGGTAGCTCATGCCGAGTACGCGCGCGGCTTCAAATTGTCCGCGTGGAATCGCGTGGATGCCTGCACGAAAGATTTCAGCGAAGTATGCTGCATAGTTAAGAACAAAGGCGAGAAGTGCTGCGGCAATATCGGGCAGGAGGATGCCGACCATCGGCAGGGCAAAATAGACAAAGAGCAATTGCAGCATGAGCGGTGTACCGCGCATGATCCAGATATAGATTTCGAGCAGACGGCTCATCATGCGAAAGTGTGAGCGCCGTCCAAGTGCCACAAAAAGTCCGAGTGGAAGAGAAAGTGCAAGTGTTACGCAGAAGATTTCGAGGGTAATGACGGATCCCCCGAGCATGAGGAGAGTGGTATCTAGTATCTTATCCATTCGATTATCCTAGCAGGCGAAAAGGGACTGTCCTGCGGAGCGCAGCGACAGCCCCTTTTTATGTTATGCCGTTACTTTGTAATGTCCTTGTCGAACCACTTTTTCGAGATCTCTGCCGTACTGCCATCGGATTTCATGATGTCCAGGACAGCCTGCACGTCATTGCGCAGGGATTCATTATCTTTGGCAAATGCGATGCCAAACTCGCTCACAGGCCCGACCACGACGTCAAGTGCCTCCAGCTCCTCTGGATGCTTGCTCATGTAGTAACGCCCTACGATCTCATCGCCGACGACGGCATCCAGACGTCCATTCTCAAGATCCATGAATGCTGCAACGTAGTCCGGGTATTTCTTGACCTCTTTCACTTCATTTTTATAAAAATCAGTGGCATCGATATATTCCTCAGCTGTGCCGGCGCTCTGTGTGCCGATCACCTTTCCGGCAAGGCTTTGCTCATCTGTGATGGAGGCACCGCCCTTCTTCACGAAGATGATCTGGCGGTTGTCCATGTAGGGATTGGAAAAGAGCATATTCTCTTTGCGCTTTTCAGTAATATCCAGCCCATTCCAAAGGATCTGCACGCGGCCGCTCTTGAGTTCAGCTTCCTTGCTCGACCAATCAATGGCTTTGAACTCGACCTCACGCCCCAGACGCTTTGCAGCTTCTTTGGCGAGATCGACGTCAAAGCCGACGATTTCATTTTTCTCGTCCTTAAAACCCATCGGTGGGAAATTGTCATCCAGGCCAACGACGATTTTTCCCTTGTCCGACTCTTTTGCCGTCGATGCCGTTTTGTTGTCACCGCCGCAGCCTGTGAGCATCGCTGCTGCACATGTGAGAACGGCAGTGCCCATGAGGATTTTCTTCCAGTTCATATACCTATCTCTCCTTAACGATGTATTCCTTTAGCGAAATAAAGAATCGCTATGCGTATTATAAGGGAAGTATTAAAATCCTGTCAAGTCAGAAATTAAAAAATTGATTCCTTCATATATGTTGTGGTGCGCCCCTCACGAAAGCACATCGCTGCGCAAACGATCACGTGCTTATTCATCCCAATACCAAAGCACTGAAGTATAAAATAATGGATGTAGCTTTTATTTTCTCATGCAGGTTTTTTTGTGTGAAGGTCGAATTTTTATACGTGGAGTTTCTCTACGTCTATGTAACACGAAAAATCGAGGGAGGGATTTGCTTGCGTGCAATATCCGTGGATGATCTTCAAGATGGGATGATACTTGCTCGTACGGTGGTCAACCCTAAGCGCATTGTCATTATTTCTGGGAATAGTGTATTGACGCAGGCGCATATCACGCGTCTTAAATTTCTCAAGATTCCGGCTGTCTATATTAAGGACGATAAGGAGATTGAGGAGGAGCGGACGAGGATTTCTTCGCGCAGCGATCTTTTTAGCTACCAATATGAGGGGGCACGCAGCAAGGCAGAAACTGCGTTTATGCAAGTCCAGAGAACGGGCGGCATGTCTGTTGCAGAGGTCAAAGAACTTGTTGACACAGTGCTTCTCCCTCTTTCTCAGCGCAGTGGTGTGATTGACTATCTCAATGAGATCAATCATTTGGCAAGCGATGTATATAACCATTCCATGCGTGTTGCAATTCTCTCCGGTGTTTTTGCAAAATGGATGCATATGGATATGGAGACAACCAAGGATCTTGTGCTCGCAGGGTTTCTCCATGATATAGGAAAGGCTAAGTTCGACCCAAGACTGCTCGAAAAAGATGTTGACTCTCTTATGGGAGAGGACTATGAGCGTTATATTCAGCATACGATTGAAGGGGCACAGGTTCTCAACGGTATTTATGGTCTGTCGGAGGGTGTGCGCCTGACGGCATTACAACATCATGAGCGGATGGATGGCAGCGGTTTTCCGTTCAATGTCATGGGCGATGAAATCCATCTTTATGCACGGGTCGTTGCTGTTGCAGATATTTATGATAATATTACGACTGAGCGGGAGGGTCGGCTGCGGAGGACCCCGTTTGATGCTGTGGCTGAGATTGCCAATGAGATGTATGCTACCCTTGCACCGGAGGTTTGTGTCCCCGTGCTGATGAATATTAAAAACGCGTTTCTTGGGTCGCATGTTCTCCTCAGCAATCGTCGTGAGGGCAGAATCATCTCCTATCCGCATGGCGTTGTGACGCGTCCCATCCTCACGTTTTCCGGAAAATCGCTGTTCGATCTCAACGAGCATCCGGAAATCACGATTTTAGAGTATAATCAGAAGTAATTTACCGATACTGGCAGGGTGCTGCTTTATACACAGTTGTTTTTCATATAAAAATCCACACCGAAACTCGGTGAGGATTTTTATATGAGGCGTATGAATTTTCATCCAGCATTTTCCAGCATCTGGTACCATTCGAGTACTTCGTTGTAGTAGGGCTTTAGGTGTGCCGGCGCGATGTGTTCCCGTTCACACCATGCAAGGACGGCATCCCAGTCCCCCTGCTCGTAGGAAATGGCGAGTTCCAGAACGGAACGCAGCTCGTTCTTTTCGCCGAGCAGTGCAGCATTGAGCTCGGGGCTCAGGGCGATTTCCTTTAATACATCCTGCATAGGTTGGTTGAGCAGCACATCACTCAATGAGAACATCCCAAGCAGGAAACTCGTATCGGGTGTAACATTGGGATGGTTTAGCTCCATAGACACGCGTTCGCAGAACTTTGCGCGCATGAGAGAGAGAGTAAAGAGTTCGGGCGGTTTATCCTGCGCAAATGTTTGCAGACTGATGAGTGATACCCAGCGGTGCAGGCCTTCAAACCCGAGCAGCACCGTTGCCTGACGCAAGTTTGTAATGTGATGTGCCATACCGATGCCAGCAGAATTGATATAGACGAGCAGCTTGTGAACGAGATGAGGGTCCGAGGAAATGGCGTTTGTGATTGCAGCAAAGTCCAGGGACCTTTGGTTGATTTCGCGGAGCAGACGTAGGCGAGAGAGTGCGTTTCCGTTGAATTTCTTCGTGTGCAGTACATCTGGTTTGCAGAAAAAATATCCTTGGAAGAGTACATAGCCAAAGTCAACGGCTTGTTGGAATTCGTCTTCAGTCTCGATTTTTTCGGCGAGCAGACGGACATGTCCGGGCAGGGTCTTACGCAGATTTTTGCGTTCCGTGGGATCTGTTGTGATGCGAAAATCTACCTTGATGATGTCTGCCATATGAATCAGAGGCTCGTAGCCTGGCAGGAGAACGAAATCATCGAGTGCAATCTTGTAGCCCTGTTCTTTTAATTGCTGTACTGCTGCTAAAATTTCCGGTGTCGGCTGCACATTTTCTAAGATCTCAACGACGACCGTATCCGATGGAAGCAGGCCTGGCGCATGCTCTAAAAGATTCTGTTCTGTAAAGTTGATGAATGCTTTTTTATCCGAAACCAATTTTTTTAGGCCAAATTCCAACATGCTTCCGACCATGACGCTCTGTGTGGCAATATTGCCGTCGAGGTTTGGGTCAAACGCATTGGTTAGACCACTGCGAAACAGGATCTCGTAAGCAAATACTTCTTTTTTTTGATTCAAAATAGCCTGGCGTCCGATAAATACGTCCATGAGGGGATCCTTTCTGTTTGTAGTGGTTACTCAGTTGGATTTGTCTAGGCGTTTCCATTAGAGTGATAATTTTTCATAGTATACCATAACTATTCTGAAAAAGAAACGAAAAACGAGTTCTTTGTGGTATAATGGGAAAAACAAAATGGATGTGATATTTTGCTGCATGATATTCAAATTGGGCGTTATATCCCAGGGGATTCGTTTTTGCATCACATGGATGTACGTGTGAAAATCGTCTTACTTTTTTTCTTTTTACTGCTGATTTTCTTTGTGGAAAATATGGTGGGGTCCGCGTCGGGGTTAGGGTCCGGAATTGTGGTGGGGGTGGCGGCCTT
>CALIBA010000235.1 GCA_938045435.1 uncultured Selenomonas sp. | reverse complement strand
GCATGTCCGGCGAGGTGGAGAGCAGCTATGCCCGTCTGCAGGAGAAGTTCAGCGAGATGGGAAATATGGTCAATGACCCAAAATGCAATGGCGAATGTTCCCGACACCCATGTATCATAAGGATTCTTTGCATCAAGATACCCTTGAATCACTTTATCCCCTTTGAGCAGACGATGGTTCATTTCCTTCAAAAAGTTCGGATGCACAAGATTATCTGCATCAAAGATGGCAATGGCATCATAGTCTACATCCATCTCGAACAGCTGCTCAAACATCCACTCAAGAGCATATCCCTTACTCTTTTTTGTCGGATGTGTACGTTCACAAACAATCGCTCCGGCCGCTGCAGCAATCTGTGGTGTGCGGTCATTGCAATTATCTGCAATAACATAAATATCATAAAGTTCATCTGGATAATCGAGGCGTTTGAGATTCTCGACCAGCTGCCCAACAACAGCTTCCTCGTTATGTGCTGCAACAACGACTGCAAATTTTTTCTCAGGTGTGAGGATCTTTTTCTCTCCATGACGCCACAGACAACAGAACCCTATACAGAAAAAATATAGAGTAAAAAGAAATATGATGATCTGTACCGGCACCATAACAATATCAAAGATATGGGCCGGCAAAAAAGGTGCAACAAAATGGATGATCTCAGTCATGCAGCTTCAGCCTTCCTTTGCCCGTACCATAACGGAAACTGTATGATTGATAATGCCAAAAAGGGCATAGGTTACAAATATTGCCGCAAATACTGCGGGAAGCACGGCAGTTCTCCCAAGATAGAGAATGGATACGAATACAAAAAGAGCAAAAATCTTTGCACCAATATAGACCTTCTCCCCACCGCCCTTAAAATCAGGATAATGAATGTGACTGACCATAAGATACCCCGTAATAAGGACCGTGAGAGGGTAGGCAACACCAAGCATAAGGGGATCAATCTCGAGGACAAGAAAGAGCCATGTCGACATCGCAATCAAGTTCCCGCCCGCCGGTATTGCAAGCCCCATAAAATAACCATGTACCACATTCGCATTCACATTAAACCGCGTCAGGCGCCACATGCCGCAGATGGCAAAGAAAATCACCGCAGCCGCGCCCCAAAAACCATATGCGTGCAGAGCAAATGTCCATGCGAGTAGCGCCGGGGCGATGCCAAACGAACCAATATCACAGAGGGAATCCATCTCCTTGCCGAACTCACTGGACACACCAAAAAAGCGTGCCGTCCGCCCATCCAAACCATCTGCAACAAGTGCGAGCAGAATGAACACGGCCCCCCAGTCAAGACATCCCTGTATGGTAGAAAGCATAGAGCACATACCAAATACGAGATTCATCGCCGTACAGAGATTCGGCAATAAACGTCGGTAATTCATTCGCTCTCCAGCCTCCCCAGGATAGTTTTGCCACCCTGTACTTTTTCACCTTTTTCGACGAGTACCACCGCGCGTGCAGGCATGACAACCTCAAGACATGAACCAAAGCGAATCATACCATATATATCCCCCTGCCGCAGCCGGTCATCCAATGTCACCCATGAAACAATGCGCCGTGCGAGAATTCCTGCAATCTGTTTGACTGTAACACGTAAATCCCCCCGATCAATACCGATCAGATGGTGCTCATTCTCAAAGCCAACTTCGTCCTTATAGGCAGGACGAAAACGCCCACAGTAATATTTTTGCAGCTTAATTTCGCCGTCTATGGGGCTTCTGTTTACATGTACATTAAATACCGACATAAAGATAACAATCTTGTTACAAGGCTCTCCCACAAAGTCATCCATCACAACGGGGGAAATCTCTGTTACCGTACCATCTGCCGGAGATAATATATGATGCTCATCCAGTGCAATCTGCCGTGCGGGGCTTCGAAAGAAATAGGAGAAATATGCTGCCAGTACAATGAAGGGTACTGACACATAGGGATGCACAAAAAATCCCAGCACAATCCCAAGAACGAGAGCCACACCAATGTATTTGTATCCTTCGCTTACAATGACCATGCACATCTTCCTCCTTTCATGTTCTCCATTATAATGGAAAGGCTTTTCTTTGTCCACATATGCACATTTATTTTCGGGAAGCATGCACTTTCAGCACAAATTTCGGTAATGCCAACAGCCGCCCTGCACGCTGTGGCTGCAAAAGACCGCGAAACAGCCATTCCAGTTTGGCACGCTGCATCCAACGAGGTGCACGCTTCATCACGCCTGCCATTACATCAAGCGTACCTCCGACACCAATGGCAACAGGGACATCAAGCTCTTTAAGGTGCTTATGGATCCATTTTTCCTGTTTCGGAACGCCGAGTGCAACGAGCAGCAGATCTGGCTGAGCCGCTTTTATTTGTGCCGTGATGGCAGTGCTTTCATTCTCTTTGAAAAAACCATCCCGCACGCCTACAATCGAAATTCCAGGATAGAGCCGCTGCGCCTTTTCCTTTGCCTTCTCTGCAACTCCGGGAGCAGCCCCCAAAAAGTAGATACGCCTCTGTTCTTTGGGTGCACGGCGCAGCAGCTCCTGCACGAGGTCAAAGCCTGCAACGCGCTCAGGCATGGCATAGCCCAGATGATGCGCGGCCCAGACAGTCCCCGCTCCATCCGGCACGACGAGCACGGCTTCATTTAGAATGTCACACAGCTCCCTGTCTTTTGTTGCACGCATAATCATCTCTGCATTTGCAGTTGCAACCATCACCCCCGTACGTGCATCCATGTGTGCAGATACTACATCGATAGCCTCCGCCATGGTCACAGCATCGACTGATACGCCCAGAATATTTACTCGTTCGGTCAAGCTGCGCTTCCCCCTCCATTAATCATCCGTGCCACAGCGCATGAAAAGAGAGCGCCGCAATGCGCTCCTTCCCATTTACTTTTATCTTCGTCAATCGTCCCAGTACTCTGTAAAAGTGCTGGAAGCATCTTTTTACTGTCCTGCATCCTCCGCCTTCTTCTTCGGTACAGCAGTACGGATATAGAGTTCACGCAACTGCTTCTCCTCGACTGGAGACGGTGCCTCACACATGACATCCGACGCGCTCTGTGTCTTTGGAAACGGTATGACGTCACGGATAGAGCGACGCTTTGCCATGAGCATGACAAGCCGGTCAAGGCCAAAGGCAAGACCTCCATGTGGGGGGGTACCATACTCAAATGCATTCATCATGAAGCCAAATTTCTCACGCGCTTCCTCTGGGCTAAGACCAAGCGTTTCAAAGACCTGCTCTTGAAGGTCGCTCCGATAGATGCGCAGGCTGCCGCCGCCAATCTCGACGCCATTCAGCACCATATCATAGGCATTTGCTTTGACGCGCCCAGGATCTGTCTGCAGGAGCGGAATATCTTCGTCACGCGGCGCAGTAAACGGATGGTGCATCGCTTTATAGCGCTTCTCTTCCGCGCTGTACTCAAACATGGGAAAGTCCACAACCCAAAGGAAAGAGAGTGCATCGGGATCAATGAGATTACGGCGGCGCCCCATCTCAAGACGCAGCTCTCCAAGCGCCTGTGCCACAACGGCAGGCTGATCAGCGACGACGAGCAGGAGATCTCCTGTTTTTGCACCAACAGCATTTTTGATGCGTTCAAACGTCTCATCTGAATAAAACTTCTTAAAGGGAGACTTGACCCCCTCCTCTGTATATTGAATCCATGCGAGACCTTTTGCTCCATAACCATGCACATAAGAAACAAGACCATCCAGCTCGCGTCGAGGGATATTCGCATATCCTTCGACATTAATGACTTTAACACGTCCGCCCATTTCAAGTACTGCATTAAACACCTTGAACTCAGAGCCTCCGACATAGTCCGTAATGTCTTGCAGCTCCATGCCAAAGCGCAAGTCAGGTTTATCCGAACCAAAACGCTCCATCGCTTCATCCCATGACATACGAGGAAGCGGTATTTCAATCTTTGCGCCGATGGATTTCTCAAACAGCTCCTTCACCATCTCCTCCATGAGGGATAGAATTGAGTCCTGATCCATAAACGACATCTCAATATCGAGCTGCGTAAATTCCGGCTGGCGATCTGCGCGCAAATCCTCATCACGGAAGCAGCGTACGATCTGAAAATACTTTTCAAAGCCAGAAACCATGAGGAGCTGCTTAAAGATCTGCGGCGATTGCGGCAGTGCATAGAACTCCCCTGCATTGAGGCGGCTTGGCACAAGAAAATCACGCGCCCCCTCGGGTGTGCTCTTGCAGAGCATCGGTGTCTCAATCTCCAAAAATCCATTGCGATCGAAGAAGTCGCGCATCAGTTTCGTCACGCGGTGACGTAGGATCATATTCGCCTGCATCTCTGGACGGCGCAGATCGAGATAACGGTAACGCAGACGAATCATCTCGTCTACATCAATGCTGTCTTGAATATAGAAAGGGGGGGTTTTGGCTTTATTGAGAATGTGCAGCTCGCTCACAACGATCTCCACTTCCCCCGTCTTCATATGGGGGTTTACCGTATCCTCACTGCGTGCACGAACAGCACCGCGTATGGAAAGCACAAACTCCGAGCGCAGTGACTCCGCCTCATGGAAGGTCCCAGCGGGCATCACAGCCTCATCAAAGACAATCTGTACAAGCCCTGAACGATCGCGCATATCGACGAAAATCAACCCACCATGGTCACGTCGACGCGATACCCAACCGCACAGCACCACTTCGCTGCCTACCTGCTCTTTGCGCAGTACACCACAATTATGTGTTCTCTTTAATCCCTGCATCGTATCCATCTCAGCCCTTCACCTCAGAAATCAACTGCTTTACAATATCATCAAGAGAATAATTCTCCTGTCTACTCTCCTTCATATCCCGCACGAGAGCCTCTCCTCGTGCAAGCTCGTCCTCACCAAGAATGACAGCATAACGCACTCCTGCCTTACCTGCCTGTTTCATCTGTGCCTTCATACTGCGGCCCGCATAATCCATAAGTACGCGCAGACCGCCCCTTCGCAGACGATGCAGCAGTTGAAATGCCGCTGCCGAAGCCGTGTGCCCAAGTGCAACGAGAAAGACATCTGCCGCCGATCCAAGCGCTGGCAGCAGCCCTTGCTGCTCGAGAGCAAGCAGTACACGCTCAAGTCCAACCGCAAAACCGACCGCGGGCGTCGGGTTGCCTCCAAGCTCCTCAACAAGACCATCATAGCGCCCACCGCCTGCAACGGCACTCTGTGCGCCAAGCGGCGGATATGCAACCTCAAAAGCCGTTCGTGTGTAGTAATCAAGACCACGTACAAGACGGGTATCAAGCGTATAGGAGATCCCCGCTGCAGTGAGTGCAGATTTAACCTGCTCAAAATGCTTTGCACAATCCTCACAAAGACAGTCTGTAATCGCAGGTGCATACGCCATAAATGGCTGTCCGGCATCTGCTTTACAATCGAGAATCCGCATAGGACTCCTCCTATAGCGTTGTCCACAGTCCTCACAGAGCTGTCCCAGATGATCCTTAAAGTACGCCTGTAGGCGCTCTCGATAGGCAGGGCGGCACTTAGGGCACCCAACGGCATTGAGTTTCAGCTCCAAATCCCCTAGTCCAAGTTCCCCTAAAAAATCAATCGCCAAAAGGATTACCTCGGCATCCACGAATGGACTCTCTTCGCCAATCGCTTCCACACCAAATTGGTGGAACTCACGCATCCGCCCGGCCTGCGGACGGTCATAACGGAACATCGAACCAATATAAAAGAGCTTCTGAAGGCTGCCTTCTGCATAGAGTTTATTTTGTAAATAGGCACGCACAGCAGAGGCCGTATTCTCCGGACGCAGGGTTAGGCTTCGCTCACCACGATCCGTAAAGGTATACATTTCCTTATCCACCACATCCGTACCATCACCGATGCCGCGCTGGAAGAGTTCTGTATGTTCAAAGAGCGGTGTGCGAATCTCTCGGTAGCCATAGCAGGCACATAGATCGCGCAGAACTCCTTCCACATATGTCCATGCACCAACTGTATCGGGCAGTATATCCTTCGTTCCTCGTGGAGCATTCGTCAACATGCAGGCGTTTCCTCCTCATACGCAGCACGCAGCAGTGCACGGCGTTTCTCAATATAGATATGAATATCACGCAGATATGTCCTCAGATCCTTTGCGTGAAAAGCGGCATGCATTCGTCCCCCATGCACGCCAATCACCTTCGTTGTCGCTGCGCCTCCAATGCCGATGATGGTCTGATTCTCCTCCATGATCTGAATGTTATAGATACTCTCTGTACCTGGATGGGCATAGCCGACATTTTCCAAATCCCCGCTCATATAGCCCTGCCGATAGAGATAATAGGGATGATACCCTGCACGCACAACAGCGGCACTGGCTTCCTCACTCATACATGCCGTCTCTTCATCTGAAGGAAGTTCGACATGTTCCGACTCCATCATATGCCTAAGATGGGACCCTCGTTTAATCGCAAGTGCATGCAGCGTAATATCGTCTGGCAGCAATGCAGTAACCTCCTCCATTGTTGCGGTCACATCACATGCAGTCTCACCAGGCAGTCCAAGAATGACATCCATGTTGATATGAAAATCATGCACCTTACGAAGATCCTGCACCATGCGCACAATATCTTCCGGTGTATGGTTACGACCAATGCGTCGGAGTGTGTGCTCCTGCATAGACTGTGGATTAACACTCACACGCGTCACGGCGCATCGCTTCATCCACGCGATCTTCTCTGGTGTCATGCTGTCTGGCCGTCCCGCCTCCACTGTAAACTCTACCACAGTTGGACTATAAAAGGCATTATATACCATTTCAAGCATTTCGGCAAAGATTTCATTCGGTAGACTTGTCGGCGTCCCTCCACCGATATAGATACTCTGTACAGAGAGGTCAAATCGCGCAAGATCCTCAGCAGCCGCTCTTAGATCTTCTGTAAACACCTGCATAAAGAAGTGCAGCTGTTCTGTCCCTGGCAAGAGATGAGAAGGAAAAGAACAGTAAAGGCACCGTGAAAGACAAAATGGTATCCCTATGTAGATGCTCACTGTACGTGGTGTCGTTTGTCTAAGAAATGGAAGCTGCCGTGCAGCAACATCGGTAATAAGCTGCGCTTTAACTAAGCTGCAATAATAGTCCTCCTGCAGGCGTGCAATAATCTCCTCTGATGACATACCGCCGCGCAGCCATCGGTGTACAATCTTTGTCGGACGCACACCATGGAGAATGCCCCATGGCGCATGGGGCATTTGAAATCGCTCATGTGTAAATTGATAAAAATTCCGCTTGATGACACGATGTATGGCAGCACGTTCAAGCTCATCTGATTTCCCGGCAGCTGTATAGGTATATCTCTCATGACTTCCATCTGTTGAAAAAAGATATACCTCTGTCGTAACAAAGGGCGGCTTATGCTCCTCTTGCCGATTTACAATCGACAGTTGTGCATAATCCGCCTCCCCTGATGCACCAACAATTTCAATCTTAAATAGTGTCAGCACCTCACGGATGATTTTTACAACGACCTCAGCCTTGCTGTTTATAGTAAGTGACCGGATTCTCACGCCTTGTTTTGCTTCTCCTGACACTTCTTACAAACACCAAAGAATTTTGCCTGATGATTCTCAACCTTAAATCCAGTCTGTTCAAAGATTCCGGATTCAAGTTCATCCATCATATCATCTTCAAATTCGGTAATTTCTTTACACTCAGTACAAATGAGATGGTGATGAAAATGCTGATTGGGGTCGATTGGATTCAGCTCATAGGAATAAGAGCCTTTGTTGCGTTTATCAAATTCCTTACCAAATTCGATCTTCTGAAGAATCCCAAGTGAGACGAGGATCTCGAGACTTCGATACACTGTTGCGAGACCGATTTCAGACTCCGTACCACGTAAAATATCATAAATCTTCTCTGCACTCAAATGTTCTCCGGGATGATCCAATATGACCTGCAGAACGATCTGTCGTTGCGGCGTCATCTTGCGCTGCGTCGCCTGCAGACGTTTCTTCAGCTCTTCCATTGAATAAGTCTCTGCCATATGCCGTCTCCTCCGTAAGTTATGTTGATGATATGGCTCTCCAACATATAATCACAATCAATGAGAATAGTATAACACAGGAGATGAGAAATGTGAATTACCTAAAAACGGTTCTTATGATATATTACGGAAAAAGATTAACGCGGACTTTGCGTGGCATAGACAAGCCTATAACATTTGACAAATCAAAGCCATCCATTGATGATGCCCCGCAAAGGAAGAGCCTCTATATCTAACTTTGGGGGCAGATTTGCCTTTGTGGTTTATTGTGCAGAACTTACTCCTCGGTGATATCCTCTTCCAAAATCCCTTGTACACGTTTGGTGAACAGGGGTGCGCAGATATATGCACTTCGGCCTTCCATACAGTTAGTATTTTTAATTGTACCTTTTTTACAGCAGCGTCAGCAGCCCCCGATGCACCGTATCCCCGACACGGGTCTCTGTGATGCGGCAGTCGATGTCATAGAACCGACGAAGGTTCTCCTCGACGAGTAGGCTTTCCGTCGGCCCAAAGAGCTGCTCCCCGCGCCGCATGAGCAGGCTCTTGTCCGAGATCTTGAGCGCATTCTCGGGCGAGTGCGTGTTCATGACAATGGTCATATTCTGCTCTGTTGACAGCTTCTTCAGTAGGCGCAGGACAATCATCTGGTTATGAAAGTCCAGATGTGCCTCCGGCTCGTCGAGAATCATCAGCTTCGGCTCGACCGCGAGTGCGCGGGCGATGTAGACCATCTGCAGCTGTCCGCCACTCAGCTCGGTCGCCGCACGGTCTGCGAGCGGCAGAACGCCGACCAGATCGAGCAGCTCCGCAACACGCGCGCGGTCTGCCGCCGCAGGGGTCCGAAAGAGGCCGATGCGCCGCGCGCGCCCCATCATGACCATCTCAAAGACCGTGTAGGGAAAGGCGGGCGCATGGCTCTGCGGCACATAGCCGATTACATCGCTGACCGCAGCGGGGTCGGGCCGCTGCCCGTCCACCATGCACTCCCCGCGCGTCCACGGCAGGATGCCGAGTAGACAGCGCAGGAACGTTGTCTTGCCGATGCCGTTGCGCCCGAGAATGGTGAGAACCTCGCCCGCCGCGAGGGAGAAGGAGAGATCGGAGAACAGTTCGTTTCTGCCGTCGTAGGAAAAGGCGGCATGCTTCACCGTAATCATGACCAGTCCCCCTGTTTCTCCCGCGTGCGCTTCAGCAGGAAGGCAAAGAACGGCGCGCCGAGGAGTGCCGTGAGAATGCCGATCGGCAGCTCTGCCGCGAGGAGGCTCCGCGCGCAGATGTCGACGAGCGCGAGGAAGATCGCCCCCATGAAGCACGCCGCGGGCAGGAGCCGCGCATGATCGACGCCGACCATGCGGCGGCACATGTGCGGGATGACGAGCCCGACCCATCCGACAATGCCGCAGGCCGTCACCGAGAGCGCCGTGAGGATCGTCGCCGCGACAATGGCAATGTTGCGGATGCGCGCGGGATTCACCCCGAGGCTGCGCGCCTCCTCCTCGCCGAGCGAGAGGATGTTGATGCGCCAGCGGATCGCGATCAGGAGCGCCCCTGCGGCAATCATGGGCAGCCCGATGATCTGGATTTTATCAAAGTCCGCCTTGGCAAAGCTGCCCATCAGCCAGTAGGTAATGGCGGGCAGCTTGTCGTAGGGGTCGGCCGAGTATTTCACCAGCGAGATGAGCGCGGAGAAGATCGACGAGATGATGATGCCCGAGAGCACGAGCGACATCATCGAGACGGAGCCGCGGCTGCGCGAGAAGTAGTACACGAGCCCGACACTCGCCATGCCGCAGACGAAGGCGATGACCGAGGTCCCCGTGCCCGTCCCCCAGAGGAGGATGCCGAGCACAGCGCCGAAGCCAGCGCCGCTCGAGACGCCGAGCACATCGGGACTGACGAGCGGATTGCGGAAAATGCCCTGGTAGACAGCCCCCGAGAGCGAAAGCCCCGCGCCGACGAGCATGGCGATGAGCGTCCGCGGCAGGCGAAGCTCCAGAACGACGGTCGATGCCATATCCGTCCCCGCATTGCCTCCGGCCGCGCGCATGAGAATGTCACAGACCTCGCCGGGCGCGATCGCAAAGCGTCCCGCCGCAAGCGACAAGAAAAAGACGGCGATCAGCAGGACCGTCATGGTCGTCCAGAGAGCTGCATTGTTTTGTTTCATAGGGCAGCTCACTCGTGCAGAATCATCTTGAGATCGGCATCCGTCAGCGTGTATGAGAAGAACTTCTCATAGAAGGCGCGCAGATCGTCTGTCAGACGATAGTCGCCAAAAACATCCGGATGCAGTTTCTGCGCAATCCACTTGATCATCAGCGGCGTCTCGACGCAGGGCGCATCCCAGCGGTAGAGGCCATTCGGCGCCTTGTAGACACGTCCCTCGCGCACCGCCTTGATGTTCTTCCAGTTCTGTCCCTCAAGTTTATCCTCAAAGAGATCGGCCGGCTGAATCGGGTCAAAATCGCTGAGGATGATGACATCGGGATCCCACGCGGCGATCTGCTCCATTGTGACCGGCGTCCACTGTCCCTGCACATCCTTTGCGACGTTCACGCCGCCCGCCGTCTCGATCATCATCGTGTTGACGGTTTCGCCCGCCGCAACCTTGAGATCGCGATCGCGCAGGTAGAGTACCTTCGGCTTTGCTTTTCCTTCAAGCGCCGCCTTTTTCGTCTCAAAATACGCCATGATGTCCTGCTGAAAGCCCACTAGCTCCTCGGCGCGTTCCTCCTTGCCGAACACCTGCCCGATGACGCGGATGCCCTCCTGGACGTCCTCCAATGTACCGTACTTCAGTGCAATCGTGGGGATCTTCAGCTTCTCGAGCTGCGCAATTTCATCCTCCTGATAGTTCCAGACGATGATAGCGCTCGGGTTCAGTTTGCCGAGTTCCTCCATGTGGATGGAGAAGTCCTGTCCGACAAAGTCTGTTGCGGCATTCGCCATCCCCGGCGCAAGCACCTTGAGCATGGACTTCTCATACGACGCCTTCGCCGACGGGTGCATGCCCGCAATGCGGTCGGCCGAACCGTCCACCGCAAAGGCAACAGATGCCCACGGAATCGGCACAACGGCGATGCTCTTAACCTCTTCCGGCAAATGCACCTCGCGTCCGGCCGTGTCCGTCACGACTCGCTCTTTCTGGGGGGCGGCCGCCTGCTCCTGTCCGCATCCTGCGAGCACGGCGCAAAGGAGCATCAGCGCAGCAAGAACGCCAAGCGAAAAACGGTGTGTCATGATCATCCTCCTATTCCCAAAACTTCCATCTGAAATTATAGCATAATACAATACGGGGCACACCCCAAAGGCTTGTAAAAGTCCCGGAGCGGCCCCTCCTGTATGTCTATCCGGAGTGTAGTCAGAGATCAAACGTCGCGGAGAGCATGAACGTCCGCGGCATCGAGAGCAGCAG